>JBKBSR010000304.1:0-3995 GCA_046291055.1 Roseococcus sp. | reverse complement strand
ACAGGGGCCCCAACCGAAACGCCCGGCGCCGCAGCGCCGGAAGACCCTGTGCTGTGGGCCGGGGCGCCCCCGGCCGCCTCGGGCGGAGGGCGCCACGGCGTTGGTGGCAGTCCATTCGGTTCCGTTCCTGACGCCGGCCGAAGCCGGCAACCGGGGGGCAGATGCACCAGCGCGCGGCGCGGATCAACCCCTTTTCGGCGCGGCTCAGCCCGGCAGCCCGGCGGCCCGGAAAAGCTGCTCGGCCGAGAGCATGCCCGGATGCTCCCAGCGCCCGCCCAGCGGGCGGAAGAGGGCCAGCCCGCCCTCCGGGAACTCCTCCTGCGCGAGGCTCCGGCCCAGAATGATGCCGAGCGGGACGATGTGGCCCACCATCACCCGGTTGCCGCCCGCCACCGGCTCGCCCAGGCGGCGGGAGACGGCGCGCGCATCCTCCCGCGCATCGCCCGGCGTGTAGTCGTCGGCGATCAGGTCGCGCTCCACCCGCACCCGCGCCGCGCCGAAGGCGAGCTCGGCCGTGTCGAGGGCGCGGAACACCTCGCTCGTCAGCACCTCGGCCACGGGGATGTGAAGGGCCCGGAAGGCCTCGCCCAGCCGGATGGCCTGGCGGCGGCCGGCCTCGCTGAGGTTGCGCTGCCCCGCGCGGTCGCCGCGCCGGCCGGTGTCCATCTGCGCGCGGTCGGTGATGGCGTGGCGGATGTAGAGGTTCAGCCCGCCCGCGCGCAGCAGCGCCACCCCCTCGGCGTCGGGCAGGAAGGCGGCGCGCGCGGCGGCGAGGCCGGGCGCGAGGAAGGGCAGGGCGAGCAGGCTGCGGCGATGCGTCATGCGCGACCCATGCCGAGAATCTTACGCGAAGTCCATCTTCACCCGCGGCCGAAGAGCCGCGCCATCTCGCCCGGGCCGAGGCGCAGGAAGGTGGGCCGCCCGTGCGAGCAGGTGGCGGCGCGGGGCGTGCGCTCCATGGCGCGCAGCAGCGCGTCCATCTCGGCGGGGGCGAGGCGGCGGCCGGCGCGCACCGAGCCGTGGCAGGCGAGGCGGGCGATAGCGGCGTCGAGCCGCAGCTTCAGCGCCGCGCCCTCGCCCTCCTCCGCCAGCTCCTCCGCCAGGTCGCGCAGCAGGGGCGCGGGGTCGGGGGTGCCGAGCAGGGCGGGCAGGGCGCGCACCAGCACCGCGCCGGGGCCGAAGCCCTCGATCTCCAGCCCGAGCCGCGCGAGATCGGGCGCGGCCTCCAGCAGCCGCGCCGCGCCGGGCAGCTCCACCACGGCGGGCAGCAGCAGGGGCTGGGCGCGCACCCCGCCCGCCACCAGCTCCGCGTGCAGGCGCTCATGGGTCAGGCGCTCATGCGCGGCGTGCTGGTCCACCAGGATCAGCGCGCCATCCGGCGCCTCGGCCAGGATGTAGGTGTCCATCACCTGCGCCAGCGCCCGGCCCAGCGGGTGCTCGGGCGGGGCGGGCTCCGGGGCGGGGGCGGCGGCGGGAAGCGGGGGCGGGGGCGCGAAGGCGAGGGGCAGCCGCGCCTCGGCGAAGCCGGCGGGCGGGGGCGGCGCGGGCGGCGGCGCGAGGCGCAGCGCCGCCGGCCCGGCATAGCCGAGCCGCGCCCCGGCCTCGCCCAGCGGCAGCCCCAGCGCGCGGCGCAGCGCCGCGATCACCGCCCCGCGCACCGCCTCCGGCTCGCGGAAACGCAGCTCGGTCTTCATCGGGTGCACGTTCACGTCCACCAGGGCGGGCGGCAGATCGAGGAACAGGGCGGCGGCGGGGTGTCGGCCGGGGGCCGTCACGTCGCGGTAGGCGGCGCGCAGCGCCATGCGCAGCAAGGGATCCTTCACCGGGCGGCCGTTCACCACGAGATGCTGCTGCGCCGTGGTGGGGCGCGTGTAGGCCGGCCCGCCCGCAAGGCCGCTCAGGCTCAGCGTCGCGTCCCGGCGCTCCACCGGGCGGGCGGCCGCGGCGAAGTCGGCGCCGAGGAGGGCGGCGATGCGCGCCTCCCGCCCCTCGGGGGCGAGGCGCAGCACGGGCCGCCCCTCCAGCAGCGCCTCGAAGCCGACCTGCGGCCAGGCCAGCGCCAGGCGGCGCAGCGCGTCGAGCGCCGCCTCGCCCTCCGCGCGCGCCCCGCGCAGGAACTTCCGCCGGGCGGGGGTGGCGAAGAACAGGTCGCGCACCTCCACTCGCGTGCCGGGCGGGCCGGCGGCGGGCGTCACCGCCCCCTTCCGCCCACCCTCCACGGCGATGCGGTGCGCTGCGCCCTCCCGCGTGCGGCTGGTGAGGGCGAGCCGCGCCACCGCGCCGATGGAGGGCAGCGCCTCGCCGCGGAAGCCCAGCGTGCCGATGGCGAAGAGCATCGCCTCATCGGGCAGCTTGGAGGTGGCGTGGCGCTCCACGCTCAGCGCCAGATCCTCGGGCGACATGCCGCAGCCGTCGTCCTCGACCAGGATGCGGCTCGCCCCGCCCTCCTCGATCTCCACGCGGATGTGGCGCGCGCCGGCGTCGAGCGCATTCTCCACCAGCTCCTTCACCACCGCCGCCGGGCGCTCCACCACCTCGCCGGCGGCGATGCGGTCGGCGGTGGCGGGGGGGAGCAGGCGGATCAGGCTCATTCGGCCTGCAGCCTCAAGAGCGCCTCCATCAGCCCCGCCGTGCTGGAATCATGCGCGCCGACATGGCCGCCCTCGAGTTCGCGCAGGAGGGGGCCGGCCATCACCTTGCCCAGCTCCACCCCCCACTGGTCGAAGGGGTTGATGCCCCACAGCGCGCCCAGCACCGCCACCTTGTGCTCGTAGAGGGCGATCAGCGCGCCGAGGTGCCGGGCATCGAGCCTGGGCAGCAGGATGGTCACGGAAGGCCGGTCGCCGGGAAAGACGCGGTGCGGCAGCAGCCGGGCGATCTCGGCCTCGGGCAGGCCGGCCGCGCGCATCTCCGCCTCCACCGCCGCCGCCTCGCGCCCCATCAGCAGCGCCTCGGCCTGGGCGAGGCCGTGGGCCAGCAGGATGCGGTGGTTCTCGGCATGGCCGTGGTCGGGGCGCGCGACGAGGATGAAATCCACCGGCACCGGGCGCGGCCCCTGGTGGACGAGCTGCATGAAGCTGTGCTGCGCGTTGGTGCCCGGCTCGCCGAACACCACCGGGCCCGTGGCGTGCGGCACGGGCGCGCCGGCCAGCGTGACGCCCTTGCCCAGGCTCTCCATCTCGAGCTGCTGCAGATGCGCGGGCAGGCGGCGCAGGCGCTCGTCATAGGGCAGCACGGCGCGGCGATCGAGGCCGAGGCCGTTGACGTGCCAGCATTCGGTCAGCGCCAGCAGCACGGGCAGGTTGTCGGCCAGCGGCGCGGCGAGGAAATGCGCGTCCATCGCCCGCGCCCCCTCGAGCAGCGCCGCGAAACGATCCCAGCCGAGCGACAGGGCGAGCGAGAGCCCGATGGCAGACCACAGCGAGAAGCGACCGCCCACCCAGTCGCGGAAGGGGAAGACACGGTCCTCGGCGATGCCGAAGGCGGTGGTGGCGGCGAGGTTGGTGGACAGCGCCGCGAAATGCGCCGAGGCGCCGTTGCGGCCCACGCTCGCCTCCATCCAGCGGCGCACGAGATGGGCGTTGGCCATCGTCTCCTGCGTCGTGAAGGTCTTGGAGGCGACGAGCACCAGGGTGCGCCGGGCGTCGAGTTGCGGCAGCACCGCCTCCCAGCCATGGCCGTCCACATTGGCGAGGTGGATGGGCCGCATCGGGTCGCCCGCGCGCCAGAGGGCGCGGCAGACCATGACGGGGCCGAGGTCGCTGCCGCCGATGCCGATGTTCAGCACCGTGTCGAAGCGCTGGTTGGTCGCGCCGCGGATCTCGCCGCGGTGCACCGCTTCGGTGAAGGCCTGCATGCGGGCCAGCACCTGCATCGCCTCGGCATGGGCGGCGGCGCCCGCGCCGGGCAGGGGCCCGCGCAGGGGCCCGCGCAGGGCCATGTGCAGGGCGGCGCGGCGCTCGGTGACGTTCACCGCCTCGCCGCGCGCCATGGCG
>JBKBSR010000303.1:0-4011 GCA_046291055.1 Roseococcus sp. | reverse complement strand
CTGCCGGCCGTGCTGCTGGTGGATCTCGGCCTCGCCGACGGCTCGGGGCTGCAGCTCGTGCGCGAGATGGCGGGGCGGGGACCCTTCATGATGGTGGTCAGCGGGCAGGGCGACGAGGTGGACCGCGTCCTCGCGCTCGAGCTGGGGGCGGACGATTTCGTCTCCAAGCCCTTCTCGCCGCGCGAGCTGGTGGCCCGGGTGCGCGCGCTGCTCCGGCGCGGGGAGCCGCGCCCCCAGCGGGGGCACGAGGGGCCGCCCGAGCCCCTGCTGGTGGCCGGGGTGCGGCTCGATCCGGCCCGGCTTCGCCTCGTCCGGGAGGATGGGACCGAGCTGCGCCTGACGGCGGCCGAGGCGGGGCTTCTGGAGCTGCTGCTGCGCCGCCCCGGGCAGGTGGTGGAGCGCGAGGAGGTCTATGAGCTCGTGCTCGGCCGGCGGCTGCTGCCGCAGCAGCGCGGGGTGGACCAGCTCGCCTCCTCGCTGCGCCAGAAGCTCGCGCAGCTGAGCGCGAACCGCATCGAGATCGCCTCCGTCCGCGGCCGGGGCTACCGGCTGGTGATCTGACGCAGCGCGGCGCGCGGGCTGCACAAGACCGCACATTTTCGGACGTGTCCCTGCCGGCCTGGCGGCCCATCCTCCACCCATGGACGGGTACGGCAGCTCCGGTCTGGGAGGCGAGAGAGGGGCGGAGGAGGCGCGGCCCTTCCCCTGGCCGCCGGCGCATGACGCGCCGCGGCCCAGGGCGGGTGCGAGCCTTCCCGCCCGCGCGCTGCGCCTCGTCGAGGCGCTGCAGCGGCATCACGCCCCCACGGCCGATCACTCTCTGCGCGTGGCGACGATCCTCCTGGCCGTCTGGCGGCTCGACCCCGACCGCCGGCTCGACGCCGAGACGGTGGCCGCCGCCGGCCTGCTGCATGATGCGGGGAAGCTGAACCTGCCGCTGGCCATCCTCGACGGCCAGCGGCCGCTCGATGCCGCCGAGCGGGAGGAAGTGGCGCGGCACCCGCAGGCCGGGGCCTCGCTGCTGCGCGCCCTGGGCTTCCCGGGCGCGGTCTGCGACGCGGCGCTGACGCACCATGAGCGCTGGGACGGCGCGGGCTATCCGCTCGGTCTCGCCGGGACCGAGATCCCCTGGATCGGCCGCCTCACCGCGGTGGCCGACAGCTTCGTGGCGATGATCGAACCCGGCCGCCGCTACCGGCCCCCGCGGCGGGCGAGGGAGGCGCTGGCCGAGATCGCCCGCTGCTCCGGCCGGCAGTTCGATCCAGAGGCCGTCCGGCTGCTGCGGGCGGCACTCGGCGACCCAGGCGCCGTGCGGGACAGCCCGCGGCCGCGCGACGGCGCGGGCGAGGCGCTGGCCGCGGTGCTGGCGGGCCTGCCCCGGGCCATCTGGGCGTGAGCCCGGCCCGCGCGGCCATCACGGCCGCCCATCACGCGCAGATCCGCAGCCTTCTGGAAGCCGCCGAGACGGCGACGGGCCTCGCCGTCGGGCTGCTCTGGCAGGCGGAGGATGGCCGGGCCTGGTGGTGGCGGCCCAGAGGGGCTTCCCCGGCCTGCGGCATGGGCTGGGTCGGCGAGGGCCTGCGCGTGCCGGTGCCGGGCCACAGCGCCGCGCTGCACGCGCTGGGGCCCGCCCGGATGCCGGAGGCGCTGCGCCGTCTGGAGGCATTCGGCCGGGTGCTGGCCGATGTGCTCGAGGCTGGGCGCGGCGGGCCGCCGGCGGCCGGTGCGGCGCCGGTCTGGATGCACCCGCCCCTCCGCGCCGCCCCGCTTCTCGCCCCTCAGGGAGTTCCCTCCGATGTTCCTGGCTGACCCCGAAGCGACGATCGAACGCCCCGCGCGCACCGAGCGCACGGCGCGCCTGCTGCTGGTGGACCCATGCTCCGCCACCCGCGGGGCGATGCTCTCCCTGCTCGAGCAGGCCGGCTTCGAGGCCCTGCCCGCCGGCGACGCCACGGCTGGCCTCGCGATCCTGGCCACGGAGGCGGCACGGCTGGACGCCCTGCTGATCGGCGTCGGGATGCCGGGCGGGGAGGGACTGGACGCGCTGCGCCGGCTGCGCGCGCCGCCGGCCGAGGGCGCCGGCCTGCCCGTGCTCGCGCTCACGGGGCCTGGGACCGCTTCCGAGCGCGAAGCCCTTCTGCGCGAGGGCGTGGAGGGCTGCCTGGCGGGGCCCTTCCGCTCCGATGCGATCCGCGCGGCGGTGCAGGGCGTGCTCCATGCCGCGCGGGCGATCGGCCGGGCGGAAGAGCAGCCCGTGTGGGACGAGGCCATCCGCGCCGAGCTGGACGCCCTGCCGCCCGAACTGCGCGCCGAGATCGGCGCCGCCTTCGCGCGGGAGCTTCCGGTGCTGCTGCAGCGGCTGGAGGCGGCCTGCCTCGCGGCCGATCACGCGGGCGCGCGCGCGGCGGCCCATGCGCTTGCGGGCTGCGCCGCCTCCTTCGGGGCGAGCCGGCTGGCCGCCCTCGCGCGCGTGGCGGAGCGCGCGGCAGCGCGCGAGGACGCCTTCGCCGCCTGCGCGGCGGCGCGGCGCATGCGGCCCCTCATCCTCCTCGCCGAAGCCGGCTGAAGTCGCGGCCCAGGATTGCGCCCGGCGCCTGTCCCGGTCTTTCCTTGCCCGATCGCCGCCGGCGCGATCCCCGCGTCGCGCCCGCCCGATCCGTTCAGGGAGTGCCCGCCGCCCGTGCCGCGCCGCAAGCTGCCGCCGCTCAACGCGCTGCGCGCCTTCGAGGCGGCCGGGCGGCATGTGAGCTTCACCAAGGCCGCGGCCGAGCTCAGTGTCACGCATGGCGCCATCAGCCGGCAGGTGGCGCAGCTCGAAGCCTGGCTCGGCGCCGAGCTCTTCCTGCGGCGGCCCTCGCAGCTCTCCCTCACCCCGGCCGGGCAGGGCTACCTCGCCGAGGTGACGGCGGCGCTCGACCGGCTCGCCCTCGCCTCGCTGCATCTGCGCGAGGCCGCCCCGCCCAGCACCCTGCAGGTGAACGCGCCGCCCACCTTCACCATGCGCTGGATGATCCCGCGCCTGTCCGGCTTCCAGCGCGAGCGGCCGGGGGTGGAGGTGCGCATGACCACCGGCCTCGATGCCGTGCGCTTCGAGGCGGGGGGCTATGACGTCGCCATCCGCGGCGGGCAGGCGCCGCTGCCCGGCTGCGTCTCCGTGCCCTTCATGACCGAGCTGATCCTGCCCGTCTGCGATGCGACGCTGGCCGAGCGCGGCCGGCTGCGCAGCCCCGCCGACCTCGCCGCGCAGACGCTGATCAGCTACGCCACCGAGCCCTACCCCTGGGCCGAGTGGCTGGACGCCGCCGGCGAGCCCGGGCTGCGTCCCGCCGGGGCGCTGCGCTTCGAGCAGATGTTCTTCGCGCTGCAGGCCGCGGCCGAGGGGCTGGGCGTGGTGCTGGTGCCGGTGTTCCTCGCGATAGACGACATCCTGGCCGGCCGCCTCTGCGCCCCCTTCGGCGCGCTGGCCGCGCGGCGCCGGCGCTACTGGGCGCACGCCGCGCGCCGCACCCCGCCGGTGGAGGCGCTGATCGGCTGGCTGCTGCGCGAGGGGCGCGCCACCGAGGCGGCCATGGAGGCCTGGGCGGAGGGCGCGCCCGCGCCGGCGGCGCGATAAGGCGGTGTCCCGCTGGCGGGACGCCGCTCTCGCCGCAACAGCGCCATCCGCGCTAATCCAGCGTCACGCCGCTGCGGCGCACCACCTCGCCCCAGCGGCGGAACTCCTCGCGCATGTAGGCCGCGGCCTCCTCCGGGCTCGCGCTGTAGCGGGGGATGGCGCCGATGGCGAGCAGCCGCCGCTCCATCTCGGGCACGCGCATGGTGCGCTCGATGGCCGCATGGGTCTGCGTCAGCAGCTCGCGCGGGACGCCGGCGGGATAGATCACCATCAGCCAGGTCACGGCGGTGAAGGCCGCGAAGCCCTGTTCCTGGAAGGTGGGCAGATCGGGCAGCATCTCGAGGCGGCGGCCGGTGCCGGGAGGCAAAACGAGCAGCCAAACGAAACGGAGGGGGGGA
>JBKBSR010000302.1:0-4014 GCA_046291055.1 Roseococcus sp. | reverse complement strand
GCACCTTCACCGACATCGCCCTCGAGGCCGAAGGCGCGGATGAGGTCGTCACGCGCTGGACGGCGAAGGTGCTGACCACGCCCGAAGCGCCCGAGCGCGGCGTGCTGGAGGGCGTGCGCCTCGCCCTCGCCCGCGCGGGCCTCACGGCGGCGGACGTGACGCTGGCGATCCACGGCACCACGCTGGCCACCAACGCGCTGATCGAGCGCAAGGGCGCGCGCACGGCCCTGCTCACCACCGAGGGCTTCCGCGACGTGCTCGCGCTGGGCAACGAGAGCCGCTACGACCAGTACGACCTCAACATCGAGCTGCCCGAGCCGCTGGTGCCGCGCCGCTGGCGCCTGCCGGTGCCCGAGCGCCTCGACAACACGGGCCGCGTGCTGCGCCCGCTGGACGAGGCGGCGCTGCGCGCGCACATCCCCTTCCTGCGCGCGGAGGGCATCGAGGCGCTCGCCATCGGCTTCCTGCACGGCTTCGTGAACCCCGAGCACGAGCGGCGCGCGCGCGAGATCCTGGCCGAGGAATGGCCGGAGCTGCCCGTCTCGCTCGCCAGCGAGGTGAGCCCCGAGATGCGCGAGTGGGAGCGCTTCTCGACCACCGTCGCCAACGCCTATGTGCAGCCCCTGATGGCGCGCTATCTCGGCCGGCTGGAGGCGGGGCTGCGCGAGATGGGCATGGGCGCGCCGCTCTTCCTCATGCTCTCGGGCGGCGGGCTGACCACCATCGAGACCGCGGCGCGCTTCCCGATCCGCCTCGTCGAGAGCGGGCCCGCGGGGGGCGCCATCTTCTCCGCCCATGTCGCGCGGCAGCGCGGGCTTGCGAAGGTGCTGAGCTTCGACATGGGGGGCACCACGGCGAAGGTCTGCCTGATCGACGGCTACGCGCCCCAGGCCTCGCGCAGCTTCGAGGTGGCGCGGGTGGGGCGCTTCAAGAAGGGCTCCGGCCTGCCGCTGCGCATCCCGGTGATCGAGATGGTGGAGATCGGCGCGGGCGGTGGCTCCCTCGCCTCGGTGGACACGATGGGCCGCATCCAGGTGGGGCCCGAGAGCGCGGGCGCGAGCCCGGGGCCCGCCTGCTACGGGCGCGGCGGGACGAAACCCGCGGTGACGGACGCGAACCTCGCGCTCGGGCGCTACGACGCGGCGAGCTTCGCCGGCGGCGCGCTCGCCCTCGATGCGGCGGCGGCGGAGCGCGCCCTTCGGGAGCATGTGGGCGCGCGGCTCGGTCTCGAGCCGGGCATGGCCGCGCTCGGGGTGGTGGAGGTGGTGGACGAGAACATGGCCAACGCCGCGCGCGTGCACGCCATCGAGAGCGCCAAGAGCTACGAGGGGCGCACCATCATCGCCTTCGGCGGCGGCGGCCCCGTGCACGCCTACCGCGTCGCCGAGAAGATCGGGGTGGAGCGCATCCTGGTGCCCAGCGGCGCGGGCGTGGGCTCGGCCATCGGCTTCCTGCGCGCGCCCGTGGCCTATGAGGTGGTGAAGAGCCTCTACACGCGCTTCGCCCGCTTCGACCTGGCGGGCGTGAACGCGCTGCTCGCGGAGATGAGCGCGGAGGCCGCACGCACCGTCGCCGCCGGCAGCTTCGGCGCGCCCACCACGGAAACGCGCCTCGCCTACATGCGCTATGTGGGCCAGGGGCATGAGATCGCGGTCGCGCTCCCCGCGAGGCCGCTGGCCGAGGCCGATGTGCCCGCGCTGCGCGCCGCCTATGACGCCGAGTATGCGCGCTTCTACGACCGCCCCGTGCCCGGCAGCGACGTGGAGGTGCTGAGCTTCGCCGTCACCGTCTCGACTGTGGCGGAGGAGGTTCCGCCCGCCGCCGAGGTGGAGGACGCGCCGGCGCCCGCGCCCATCCGCATGCAGCAGGTGCGCGACACCGCGACAGGCGAGGTCTCGCCCTGGCCCGTCTATGATCGCGCGGCCATGGCCCCCGGCGCGCGCGTCGCGGGCCCCTGCATCGTGGCGGAGGACGAGACCTCCACCCTGGTGGGCCCCGGCTGGGCCTGCCGGATGGACGGGCTCGGCTATCTCGAACTCGCGAAGGAGCGCGCGGCATGAGCGGCCTCGCCACCATTCAGCGCCAGATCCAGTGGAACCGCCTCATCGCGGTGGTCGAGGAACAGGCGCAGACCATGATCCGCACCGCCTTCTCGACCACGGTGCGCGAGGCGGGGGATCTCTCGGCCGGCATCTTCGACCTCGAGGGCCGCATGATGGCGCAGGCCGTCACCGGCACGCCGGGCCATGTGAACTCCATGGCCGAGAGCGTGGGGCATTTCCTCGCGAAGTTCCCTGTGCACACCATGCGGCCGGGCGACCACTACATCACCAACGACCCCTGGCTCGGCACCGGCCACCTGCACGACCTGACCGTGGTGACGCCCGCCTTCCGCAACGGGAGGATCGTGGCGCTCTTCGCCAACACCGCGCACATCATCGACATCGGCGGCCTCGGCATGGGGCCGGAGGGACGCTCGGTCTTCGAGGAAGGCCTCTACATCCCCATCGTGAAGTGCTTCGACCAGGGCCGCCCGAACGAGACCTTCTTCGACTTCATCCGCGCGGGCAGCCGCACGCCGGTGGAGCTGGAGGGCGATGTCTATTCCCTCTGCGCCTGCAACGACGCGGGTGCGAAGCGCCTCGTCGAGATGATGGAGGAGTACCGGATGGAGAGCCTCGACGCGCTCGCGGCCTTCATCTTCGAGAGCAGCCTGCGCGCCACCGAGGAGGCCATCGCCGCCCTGCCGCGCGGCGCCTACGCCGCCGACATCCGCTCCGACGGCTACGAGGCGCCGGTGACGCTGCGCGCGGCGATGACGATCGAGGAGCGGCGAATCCTGGTGGATTTCGCCGGCACCTCGGGCCTCTCCACGCGCGGCATCAACGTGCCCCCGGCCTATTGCCGCGCCTATGCCTGCTTCGGGATCAAGTGCGTCGTCGCCCCCGAGATCCCCAACAACTGGGCGAGCCTCAAGCCCTTCGAGATGGCGATCCCCGAGGGCTGCATCCTCAATGCGCCGCGGCCCTATCCCGTCAGCGTGCGCCACGTCATCGGCCAGCTCCTGCCGGACCTGATGATGGGCTGCCTCGCCCAGGCCGTGCCCGAGCGCGTGAACGCCGAGGGCAGCTCGGCGCTGTGGAACCCGCCCCTGCGCGGCGGCGCGCAGGTGAGCGGCCAGGCGGCGGAGGTGGAGGATTTCGAGATCATCACCTTCAACTCGGGCGGCACCGGCGCGCGGCCGAGGAAGGACGGGCTCTCGGGCATCGCCTTCCCCTCTGGCGTGCGCACCATGCCGGTGGAGGCCACCGAGAACGTCGCCCCCGTGATCTTCTGGCGGAAGGAGCTGCGCCCGGATTCCGCGGGCGCGGGCCGCACGCGCGGCGGCTTCGGCCAGATCATGGAGATCGGCGCGAAGAACGACGCCGAGTTCGCCGTGAACGCGATCTTCGACCGCGTGGCGAACCCGCCCAGGGGCCGCTTCGGCGGCGGCGACGGCGCGGCGGGCTGGGTCGGGCTCGACGACCCGAACGGCACGGTGCTGCGCACCAAGGGCTTCCAGATCGTGCCCAAGGGCCGGCGGCTCGTGCTCAAGCTGCCGGGGGGCGGCGGCTATGGCGATCCGCGCGAACGCGATGCGGCGCTGGTGGCGCGCGACGTGGCGGACGGGCTGGTGAGCGAGGAGGCGGCGCGGCGCCTCTACGGCTGGGCGGGCTGACGCCGCCCGCCGCTCAGCGCTTCCCGCCGCCTCGGCGATACTCGTCGCGCAGGATGGAGATGAGCTGGCTGTTGTCGCGCCCCGCGTGGGTATAGACGAACATCACGGCGAGCCCGCGGTCCCCGATGCAGCGGATGGAGATGTTCTCCTCGCCGCGCCAGCCGAACACCGCCTGCCGGTCCTGCGCGATGTTCACGCGGAAGCCCGTGCGCTCGATGGCGCTGGCGGCCGTGGCGATGCACTGGTCCTGGTTGCCGGCGTTCGCCTCCCAGCCCGTGGTGACGGTGGCGGCCTGC
>JBKBSR010000301.1:0-4021 GCA_046291055.1 Roseococcus sp. | reverse complement strand
GAGTGGGCGGCGTGTGGGGGGCTGGCAGGGAAGGCGGACGCACACCCGTGTTCGGCGCGCTTTTTGTTGCCCTCGCGCGCCGCGGGCGGCCATCTCACGCGGCAGACGGTCGGGCTGCTGCTGAAGGAGGCGGCGGTCGCGGCGGGGCTCGATCCCGCCCGTGTCAGCCCGCATGTCCTGCGCCATTCCTTCGCCACGCATCTGCTCTCGCGCGGGGCGGATTTGCGCAGCCTGCAGGCGCTGCTCGGCCATGCCGACATCGCCACCACCCAGATCTACACCCGCGTGCTGGAGGAGCGGCTGCGGGCGGTGCTGGAGGAGCACCACCCGCTCGCCGCCCCGCCCGCGCGCAGGGGGCCGCGTCAGGCGCGGACCTGACGCAGGAACTCCGCGGCCCGGCCGCGCAGGGTCGCCGCCTGGGCCGCGAGGTCGTTCGCCGCATCCAGCACCTCGCCCGCGGCCTGGCCGGTCTCGCCGGCGCCGCGCCGCACATCCTCGATGCGCCGGGTCATCGCGCCCGTTGTCTCGGCCACCAGGGCGGCGCTGCGCGCGATCTCGCGCGTCGCCGCCCCCTGCTCCTCGACCGCCGCGGCGATGGCGGCCGTCACCTCGTTCATGCGCTCGATGGTGGCGGTGATGGAGCGCAGCGCGGCCACCGCCTGCTCGGTGCTGCCCTGGATGCCGCCGATCTGCGCCGCGATCTCCTCCGTGGCCTTGGCGGTCTGCGCGGCGAGGTTCTTGACCTCCGAGGCGACCACCGCGAAGCCCTTGCCCGCCTCGCCCGCGCGCGCCGCCTCGATGGTGGCGTTGAGCGCGAGAAGGTTGGTCTGCCCCGCGATGTCGCTGATCAGCCGCACCACGTCGCCGATCTTCTGCGCGGCCTCGGCCAGCTCCTGCACCGTGCCGTCCATGGCGCGGGACTGTTCGGAGGCCTCGTTGGTCACCGCCGCGGCCTCGGCCACCTGGCGGCTGATCTCGGTGGTGGAGGCGGCCAGCTCCTCGGTGGCGGAGGCGACGGTGCGGACATTCGCGGCCGCGCCGTCCACGCCGCCGGCGGTCTGGCGCGCGGCCTCGCCGCTGCGCGCGGCCACGGCGGAGAGCCTGTCGCCCGCCTCGGTCAGGCGCGCGGCCGCGCCGGCCAGCCCGCCCGCGATGCCCGCGAGCGAGGCCTCGACCTCGCCGGCCAGGGCGAGGGTCGCGGCGCGGCGGTTCTCCTCCTCCCGGGCCGCGGCGGCGGCGGCCTCGACGCGCAGCCGCTCGGCCTCGACCAGGCCCTGGCGGAACACCTCCACCGCGCGGGCCATGGCGCCGATCTCGTCGCCACGCGCGGCGCCGGGCGCCTCGGCCGCCAGGTCTCCGCCGGCCATCGCCTCCATGCGCGCCGTGAGCGCGCGCACCGGCCGCGCCACCGAGCGCGCGACCAGCAGGCCGAGCAGCGCGGCAAGCAGCAGCAGGCCGATGCCGGTGACCAGCACGAAGCGCAGCGCCTCGGCCCGCGCCGCGGCGGCGGCGCCCATGTCGGCGGCGAGCTCCACCACGCCGATCGGCTGGCCCGCGAAGTCGCGCAGCGGGAAGGCCGCCACGGCCAGGCTGCGGCCGGCCGCCTCGGCCTGCGCGCGCAGGGCCCGCCCGCCCATCACGGCGCGGCGCTCCGCCTCGGCGAGGAAGCCGCCCGCAGCCCCCTGCAGCGTGCTGCCGATGGGCTCGAAGCCCTGCTCCGTCGCGCGCAGGATGGCGAGGTCGAGCCCCAGCGAGGCGCGGAAGCGCGCCAGCATCTCGGGCGTGAGGTTCACCGCCACGTCCACCACGCCGAGCACCCGCCCCTCCTGCCGGATGGGCGCGACGCCGAACAGGCTCACGTCGCGCATGCCGCGCTCGAGGCCGGTCTGCAGCCGGCCGCTGCGGTTCGCCTCCACCACGGTGCGGCGGCGGGCGGAGATGTCGTCGCCATGCTGGTTGGGCTGCCACAGGCGCAGGAAGGCGGTGGCCGGCGGCACATGGATGTTGAGCCGCTTGCCGCTGGGCGCGAGGACGCGCTGGCTCGGCTCCAGCGCCGCGAGCAGCGCCGCGCGGTCGCCGCGCGCAAGCGCCTGCGCGAGCGCGGGCATGGCGGCCAGCGTCTCGGCCAGCGCGGCCACCTCGCGCGTCTCGGCCTGCAGGGCGGCCTCGAAGCCGGCCTGGCCGCGCGCCAGCGTGGCGTCGGTCTGCGCGGTGATGGCCGCCTAGTTCTTGACGTGCACCACCGCGCCGAAGCCCGCGCAGGCGAGCAGGGCGATGAGCGCGCAGGACGCCGCGATGCGGCGGCCGAGGGAGAGCAAGCGCATGAGGCGTGTCCCTGGGGTTGGCGTAGCGAGGCTCGCATCGCGAACACTAAGGAAAAGCTGACGCCGGGCGCGAATCTGGCCAGCCGTTCCCGCCGCGCTACACTTCCCGCCATGAACCTCTCCCGCCTCCTCGACGCCCGCGCCGCCGCGGGCCGGCCCATCCGCGTCGGCGTCATCGGCGCAGGCAAGTTCGGCGCCATGTTCCTCGCCATGGCGGCGCGCCGGCCGGGCATCCATGTCGCCTGCATCGCCGATCTCTCGCCCGCCCGCGCGCGCGCGAACCTCGCGCGCATCGGCTGGGAGGCGGAGCGCGCGGCTGCGCCCTCGCTCGAGGCCGCGCTCGCCCGAGGCTCCACCCTCGTCACCGAGGACGCGGCCTGCGTGAACGATCCGCGCATCGAGGTGGTGGTGGAGAGCACCGGCCACCCCGCCGCCGGCATCGCCCATGCTCTGGCCGCCATCGCGGCCGGGCAGCATGTGGTGATGGTGAACGTGGAGGCCGATGTGCTGGCCGGGCCGCTGCTCGCGCGCCGCGCCGCCGAGGCGGGCGTGGTCTGCTCCATGGCCTATGGCGACCAGCCGGCCCTGGTCTCCGAGATGGTGGACACCATCCGCGCCATGGGCCTGCCCGTGGTGGCCGCCGGAAAGGGCACGAAATACCTGCCCCGCTATCACGAGAGCACGCCCGAGACGGTCTGGGGCTTCTACGGCCTGACGCCGGAGCAGGCGGAAGCGGGGGGGATGAACCCGCAGATGTTCAACTCCTTCCTCGACGGCACCAAGAGCGCCATCGAGATGGCCGCGATCGCCAACGCCACCGGCCTCGCGCCGCCCGAGGACGGGCTGCTCTTCCCCGCCTGCGGCGTGCAGGACCTGCCGCATCTGCTGCGCCCCGCCGCCGAGGGCGGGCTGCTGCCGAAGAAGGGCATGGTGGAGGTGGTCAGCTCGCTGGAGCGCGACGGAAGGCCCGTGGCGGGCGATCTGCGCTGGGGCGTCTATGCCGTCTTCGAGGGCGAGACCGACTACATCCGCCGCTGCTTCGGCGAATACGGCGTGCGGACGGACGAGTCCGGCCGCTACGCCGCGCTGTGGCGGCCCTATCACCTGATCGGCCTCGAGCTCGGCGTGAGCGTGGCGAGTGTCGCGCTGCGGCGCGAGCCCACGGGCAGCGCCGAGGCCTGGCGCGCCGACGCCGCCGCCACCGCGAAGCGCGACCTCAAGGCGGGCGAAATCCTGGATGGCGAGGGCGGGGCGATGGTGTGGGGCAAATGCATCCCTGCCGCGCGCAGCCTGCGCGAGAACGCGCTGCCCATCGGCCTCGCCCACGGGGTGCGGCTGCTGCGCGACATCCCGAAGGGCGCGCTGCTGCGGCAGTCCGACGTCGCGCTCGACGCCGCGCAGCAGGCGGTGCGGCTGCGCCGCGAGATGGAGGAGGAGGCCCGGCCCCTGTCGGACGCCGCCTGAGGCGGCTACGCTTCCCCCGAGGCAAGAGGGAGGAAGCGCATGGGCAGCCTGTTCGACCTGACGGGCCGTGTCGCCATCGTCACCGGCGGCAGCCGCGGCATCGGCCGCGCCATCTGCGAGCGGCTGGCGGAGCACGGCGCGAAGGTCGTCGTCAGTTCCCGCAAGAAGGACGCCTGCGAGGAGGTGGTGGCCGCCATCGCCGCGCGCGGCGGCACCGCCATGGCCATCCCCTG
>JBKBSR010000003.1:0-26492 GCA_046291055.1 Roseococcus sp. | reverse complement strand
GGCCCGCCGCCCTCGCGGCCCCGGCCCCGGCCGCAGGCGCGAGGCCGGGCAAGGGGCCGGCGGTGGCGGCGATGCCGGCGCGCGCGGCCGCGCCCGCCTCGCCCGGCGGCGCTGGCGGCAGGCTTCCGGCCAGGAGCTCCGCGAAGCCGCCGGCCTCGCCCTCGGCCGCCAGCGGCGCGAGGGGGGCAAGCGGCCAGGACGGGGGCGGCAGGGAGAGCACGGCGAGGGAGTCCATGCGGGCGGCTCCGGTGGCGGGTCGCCGCCTCGGCTGCAAGCGGCGGGCCGCCGCGTGCCATGCCCGGGACGGCAGGCCTCGCCGTGGCGGCGGCAGCATCTGCCGGGTGCGGCCCCTGGCTTGCCGGGTTGTTCCCCCTGCCGGCTGGCACGCGCGCTGCCAGAAGCCAGCCGCGGCCATTCCCCCCCCCCCCGGCCGCCGTCACAACGAAGGACACCCCCCATGTCCCTCTTCGGTTCCATGACGACCGCCATCTCGGGCCTGATGGCCCAGTCGCGCGCGCTCGGCCATGTCTCGGACAACCTCGCCAACAGCCAGACCGTCGGCTTCAAGCGGGTGGACACCAACTTCCAGGATCTCGTCACCCAGTCCGGCCCCACCCTGCACGCGCCGGGCTCCGTCTTCGCCCGGCCGGACTTCACGAACAGCGTGCAGGGCACCATCGAGCAGAGCGAGAACCCGCTCGCCCTGGCCATCGGCGGGCAGGGCTTCTTCTCGGTGGCGCTGGCGCGCGGCTTCTCCGGCGGGCTGCCCGTCTTCGACGAGCGGCAGTTCTTCAGCCGCGCGGGGGATTTCCGCATGGACCGCGACGGCTACCTGGTGAACGGCGCGAACTACTACCTGCAGGGCTGGCCCGTCTCCGGCGAGGGCGTGGTGGACCGCACGACGCTCGAGCCCATCCGCGTCAGCCAGCAGGTGTTCAACCCGATCGCGACCTCCGAGATCACCATCGCCGCCAACCTGCCCGCGCTCGACCCGCCCCCCACCCCGGCCGATGCGCGCAGCTTCTCCACCCAGGTGCAGGTGTATGACAGCCTCGGCACGCGCCGCGCGCTGACGCTGACCTTCTCGCAGACGCCCGGCTCGCCCGGCCCCGCGCGCTCCTGGCAGATGAGCATCCAGCCCGACCCGGCGGGCGGGCCGGTGGACATCCCGATCACCTTCGCCACCAACGGCACGCTCGAATCCTTCGACGGCGTGCCGGGCGTGCCGAACACGCCGCTGAACTACAGCTTCGACATGGATTTCGGCCTGGGCAACCAGACCATCACGCTCAACCTCGGCCGCTTCGGCGTCGCGCAGGGGCTGACGCAGTATGCCGGCAGCGACTTCTCGCTGCGCAACGTGCAGCAGAACGGCGTGCCGCCCGGCTCCTACGCCGGCCTCGCCGTGCGCGAGAACGGCGACGTGGCGGTGAACTACGACAACGGCCAGTCGCGCGTGATCTACCGCGTGCCCATCGTCGGCTTCAGCGACCCCGACCGGCTGCAGCGCCTGGACGGCACGGCCTTCATGCGCACCATCGAGAGCGGCGAGGCCCGGGTGAACGACGCGAACGGCAACGGCGTAGGCAAGCTGGTCACCGGCGCGCTGGAGCGCTCGAACGTGGACATGGCCACCGAGTTCACCAAGCTGATCGTCGCCCAGCGCGCCTACAGCGCCAACACGCGCGTGGTGACCGCGAGCGACGAGATGCTGCAGGAGACGATCAACATGCGCCGCTAGGCGCGGCGCGGAAAGCCGCTGCGCGGCGGGCAACATGCGCCGCTAGGCGCGGCGCGGAAAGCCGCTGCGCGGCGGGCAGGAGGCCCGCCGCCGGCAAGCCCCGCCGGATGGCCCAGGAGGGGCCCTCCGGCGGCGGGCGGCAGGAATTCGTTAACCGGCGTCTCGCCAGCCTGGAGGGACCATGAGCCTCGACCTCGCCTTCGGCATCGCGCGCAGCGGGCTGCTCGCCACCCAGCGCGCGCTCGCGCAGGTCACGCACAACCTCGCCAACGCCGACACGCCCGGCCATACACGCAAGAGCGCCGAGGCCGAGACCGTCTCCATCGCCGGCCAGCCGCTCGGCGTGCGGCTCGGCGCGGCCCAGCGCAGCGTGGACCAGGCGCTGGTGGCCGAGCGCCATGCGCGCGGCGGCGAGGCCGCGGCCGCCCTTCTGCGCGAGCGGCTGCTCGCCTTCGTCGAGGCCGCGCACGGCGCGCCCGGCGAGCGCGACACGCTGGGCGGCGCCATGGGCGGGCTGCGCGAGGGGCTGATCGCGCTGCGCGCCGCCCCCGGCGACACGGGCCGGCTGCGCGAGGCGCAGGAGGCCGCCCGCGCCCTCACCCGCCGCTTCCACGACATCGCCGAGGCCATCGGCGAGGCGCGCCAGCGCGCCCAGGACGGCATCGTGGACGAGGTCTCCCGCGTCAACGCCGCGCTGCGCGAGGTGGCGGAGCTGACCAACCGCATCCGCCAGGACCGCGTGCTGGGCGTGCCCACCGGCGATCTCGAGGACAAGCGCGACCTCGCCCTCGGCCGCCTGTCGGAGAGCCTGCCCGTGCGCGCCCTGCACCAGGCCGATGGCGGGCTGGTGCTCGTCACCCAGGGCGGGCTCGGCCTGCCGCTCGATCCGCGCGGCGAGGTGTTCTCGACCGACCGCGCCTCGGTGGGGCCGGAAGCCTACTACGGCCCCGGGGGCGCCCTGCCCGGCGTCGCCTTCGGCGGCGTGGATGTCACGCGCCAGCTCGCCGGCGGGCGGCTGGGCGAGCTGATCGCGCTGCGCGACGCCACCCTGCCGCGCTACCAGGCGGAGCTCGACCTCGCCGCCGCCCACCTCGCCGCGCGCTTCGACGCGCAGGGGCTGAGGCTGTTCACCGGCGCCTCCGGCCAGGTGCCGGACGTGACGCTGCCCTACAACGACCCGGCCTCGGGCATCATGGGCTTCGCCAACCAGATCCGCCTCTCCGAGGAGGTGGCGCAGAACCCCGCGCTGCTGCGCGACGGCACCCATGCGGTGGCCGACACGCCGGGCGGGCCCAGCGCCTTCACGCCCAACCCCCCGGGCGGGCCGCAGGGCTTCGCCGGGCTGCTGGACCGGCTGATCGAGCACGCGATGGGCGAGACGGTGCGCCCCGGCACGGCCTGGGCCGGCCTGCCCGTGGGCGGGCTCGGGCCCGATGGCAGCCTCGCCTCGCCCTTCCTCGCCCCGCGCAGCCTCGAGGCCTATGCCGGCGTGCTCGCCTCCGCCCAGGCCGGGGACCGCGCGGCGGCGGCCGGCGCGGCCGAGCGCGCGCAGGCGCTGCAGCGCGGCCTCGATGCGCGCTTCCAGAACGAATCCGGCGTGGACGCGGATGCCGAGATGGCGGCGCTGATCCGCCTGCAGAACGCCTATGCCGCCAATGCGCGCGTGCTGAGCACGGCCCAGAGCATGTGGGACACGCTGCTCGGCGCGGTGCGCTGAGGCTGAGGAGGAGGGAAGGCCATGGAGATCGCCACGCGCCTCTCGGCCGAGACGGCGCTGCTGCGCAGCCGGCTCGAGACGCTCACGCGCCAGGCCGCCACCGGCCAGCGCGCGGAGCGGCTGGGCGAGCTTGCGCCCGATCTGCCGCGCGCCATCTCGCTGCGCGCCGAGATCGGCCGGCGCGAGACCTATGACCGCGTGCTGACCCAGGCGCAGGGCCGCGCCGGCGTGATGCAGGAGAGCCTCGCGCGCCTGCGCGAGATCGCGCGGGAGTTCCGCGCCAATGTGCTGCCGCGCCTCTACTCGGCCGATCCGGTGCTGCTCTCGGCCGCGCGCAGCCAGGCGCGCCTCGCGCTGACCGACATGGCGCATCTGCTGAATGTGCGCCAGGCCGGGGAATACCTGTTCAGCGGCCAGGACATCGCCAACCCGCCCATCCCGGACCCCGAGGGGCTGGCCGACGGGCAGATGGCGCAGGACATCGCCGCCGAGGTGGGCGCGCTCGGCACGCTCGGCGCCGCGGCGGTGATCGCGGCCACGCGCGGCATCGCGCAGAGCAACGCCCCCGGCGTCTCGCCCTTCTCCGACCATCTGCGCGCGCAGGAGGCCCTGCCGCCCGCCGAGCGCGAGGCGCGCCGCGCCGCCCCGGCCGCCGATGGCGAGCTCATCGCCTATGGCCTGACCGCCGACCGCAACGGCGAGGCGCAGAGCCGGGGCGAGACCACGGGAAGCTGGGCGCGCGACCTGATGCGCAACCTGATGAGCGTGGCCGCGCTGGACGACAGCCTGCCCGCCGAGGGCGAGGAATGGGCCGCGCTGCTGGCCGGCATCCGCGACGGTTTCGCCGCGGCCGAGACGGCGCTGGCCGAGGAATCCGGCGCGCTGGGCCAGGCCGCGGCGCGCATGGGCTCGGCCCAGCGCCGCCACCGCGAGGTGTCGGACCAGCTCCGCCAGCAGCTCGCCGCCATCGAGGAGGTGGACCTCGCCGCCGCGCTGGAGCGGCTGCAGGCCACCCGCACCACGCTGGAGGCGAGCTATCGCGCCATCGCCTCGCTCTCCGAACTCACCCTCGCGCGCTTCCTGCGATGAGGGTCCATCGGGGCGCTTCAAGCCCCGTTAACCCCGCCCGGGCATGATGGCCGGGCGCTGATCCGCACCGCGCCGGCCAGAAGGGCGGGCGCCGGGCCGCCGCAGCACGCGGCGCCTGTCTGGAACACTGGAAGGAACAAGATGTCCACGCTCGTCCTCGAACTGCGGCAGGGTGACCTGATGGTGGTGAACGGCGCGCCCATCCGCTTCCGCAACCGCACGCGGATCGAGCTCGCGGCCAAGGCGCGCTTCCTGTTCGGCAAGCAGATCATGCCGCCCGAGGCCGCGAACACGCCTGCCCGGCGCATCTATTTCGCGCTGCAGACGGCCTATATCGGCTCCGACGAGGAGCGCGGCCGCGGCCTCGAGTCGGCGCGCGCGCTGATCCACGACTTCATGGAGGCCACCACCTCCCCCACCGTGCGCGAGATGCTGGCGCGCGCCCTGGAATCGGCCGAGACCGACGACTGCTATTCCGCCCTCAAGATCGCCCGCCGCGTGATGCGCCACGAGGAGGAGGTGCTGGGCCTGCCGCCGCTGCCCGCGCCGCGTCGGGAGGTGGGGCGCCCCGCAACGGAAACGGCGGGCGCGTGATCGGCGCGGGCGATCCGGGCGCCGCGGTCGCCGCCTTCCGCCGGATCGACCGGCCCGGCGAGGAGGCGCGCGCGCTCGCCCGCCTCGCGCGGGAGCCGCAGCAGGCCCGGGCGCTCGATCAGTTCCGCCGCGCGGTGGAGCGCGCGCCCGACATCCGCGCCGCCCTGCGCGACCCGCGCGTGCTCTCCGTGCTCGCGGTGGCCACCGGCATCCCCGATGCGGCGGGGCAGCCCGGCCTCGCGCTGCGCGCCCTGCTCGAGGATCCCGCGAACCCCGAGAGCCTGGTGAACCGCCTGCCCGACCGGCGCTGGAAGGCGGCGGCGGAGTCGCTGCGCCTCGACCAGCGCGGCATCGAGGCCCTGCGCGACCCGAAGGTGCAGGAGCGCCTGGCCGATGGCCTGCTGCGCGCGCGCTGGCGCGAGGAGCTGGAGGCGAGCCAGCCCGGCCTCGGCGACGCGGTGCTGTTCCGCGAATCCGCCGCCAGGGCGGACGGCCCCTATGCGGTGCTGGGCAACCCGGTGCTGCGCCGCGTGGTCACCGGCGCGCTCGGCATCCCGCCGCAGCTCGCCATCCAGTCGGTCGAGGCGCAGGCGCGCGCGCTGACGGCGCGGCTCGACCTGTCGAAGCTGCAGGATCCGAAGGAGGTGCAGCGCCTCGCGGAACGCTACCTGATCGCCCGCGCGCGCGAGGAGGAGGGCGGCGGCGCGGGCAACGCGCTCGCGCAGTTCGGCATCCCCCCGGGCGGGCTGCGGCTGACGGTCTGAGCGCTCAGCCCGCCGGGCGGTCGCCGCGCAGGGCGGCGGCGCGATAGGCCTCGAGCTCCCGCTCGCTGGGCACCGAGCGCACCACGCGCCCGCCCGCGTCGCGCATCTCGATCACCACGACGCCGAGAGCGGGCTCGATGCGCAGCGCGGGGTTGGGCGGGGGCGGCGCGGCCTCGGCCGGCGCCTCGGCACCGGAAGCGGGCGCGGACGGGCGGGCGGCGAGCACGGGCAGGGCCCGGATGGAGCTGATCGGGTTCACGGCACTCTCCGCTCCTTGCCGGAGCGTCTCTCGCTCCACGGAGCCGTCGCAAAATCCATGGGAATGCTTAAGCCTTCGTGAAGCCGCCGCGGTTTGACGGCGCGGCGCGCCCGGCCGATCCTGGCCGCGGTGCCCGGCCTGTCCCGCCTGCTGCCCTCCCTGCTCACTCTCGCCGCGGCGCTGGCGGGCGGCGCGCTCTGCCATATCCTGCGCGTGCCCCTCGCCTGGATGATCGGGGCGATGCTGGGCACGGCCATGCTGGCCTGGCACAGGCCGGTGGCGGTGCATCCGGCGGGGCGGCCGGCGGCGCTGATCCTGCTCGGCCTCGCCTTCGGGCAGAGCTTCTCGGGGCCGGTGCTGGCCGCGCTGGCCGGCGCCTTGCCGGCCATCCTCGCGGCGGGGCTGCTCTCCATCGCCGCAGGGGTGGCGGCGGCGCCCATCTTCACGCGCCTGGCGGGGACGGATGCGCGCAGCGGCTTCTTCAGCGCGGTTCCGGGCGGCGTGATCGTGATGGTGGTGCTGGCGCAGCGCGCCGGCGCCTCGGCGCCCACCGTCACGCTCGCGCAGACGCTGCGCGTGGCCATCGTGGTGCTGCTGGTGCCCGCGGCGCTGACGGCCTTCGCCCCGCATGGCGATGGCGCGGCCTTCCTCGCCCCGCCCCTGCCGGTCGCGCCGGTGGGGCTCGCGGCGATGCTCGCGCTCGGCGCGCTCGCGGCCTTGGCGCTGCGGCGCACGGGCATCGCCAATCCCTGGATGATCGGGCCCTGCGCGCTGGCGATCACGGCCGCGGCCTTCGGCGTGCTGCCCTCGGCGATTCCCTCCGCGCTGGTGGACGCGGCGCAGGTGGCGATGGGCATGGCGCTCGGCCAGCGCCTGACGCGCGAGTTCCTGCTGCGCTCGCGCCGGCTGCTGCTGGCCTCCGTGCTCTCGGCGCTCTTCCTCGTCGCGCTGTGCCTCGTGCTCGGCCTGCTGCTGGCCTGGGCGAGCGGCCTGCCGCCGGCGGCGGTGCTGCTCGGCCTCGCGCCCGGCGGGATGCCGGAGATGGGCGTCACCGCCAAGGCGCTGGAGGTGGCGGTGCCGCTCGTGCTGGCCTTCCACCTCACGCGCACGCTGATGTGCAACTTCCTGCTCGGGCCGCTCTGGGCCGGGCTGTCGCGGCTGGGCTGGCGGTGAGGCGGGTTCCGCCGCCCGCGCGGGCCGGCTAGAGAGACGGACCGCAAGGAAAACGGCCGCGCGCGCCGCGCATCTGGCGGCGGCCCCGGGGCGGGAGGAGAATGAGCAGCATGGAGTTCGCCGACGGCAAGATTCTCGCCCATGCGAAGGACGGCGTGGGCCGGGTCGTGTTCAACCAGCCCGAGAAGCGCAATGCGATGAGCATCGCCATGTGGGACGGGCTGGCCGCCGCCCTCGACGCCTTCGAGGCCGATGCGGCCGTGCGCTGCGTCGTGCTCGAGGGCGCGGGCGGCAAGGCCTTCGTCTCGGGCGCGGACATCAGCCAGTTCGAGCAGAACCGCTCGGACGCCGAGGCGCAGCGCCACTACAACGCCAAGACGAGCCATGGCCGGCGCAAGCTCGCGGAGTTCCCGAAGCCGGTGATCGCCAAGATCCAGGGCTTCTGCATGGGCGGGGGCCTGGGCATCGCCATGTCCTGCGACATGCGCATCGCCGGCGCGGGCAGCGAGTTCGGCATCCCGGCCGCGCGGCTGGGCATCGCCTACGGCTTCGACATGGTGAAGAACCTCGTCTCGCTCGTCGGCCCCGCCCACGCGCATTTCATCCTGATGACGGGCGGGCGCATCACGGCCGAGGAGGCGGAGCGCATCGGCCTGATCAACCGCCTGCATCCGGCCGAGGCGCTGGAGGAGGAGGTGGCGAAGATCACCGCCACCATCGCGCAGAACGCGCCGCTCTCGCTGCTGGCCAACAAGCGCACCGTGCGCGCCGTGCTGGCCGATCCGGCCGAGCGCGACATGGCCGCCATCGCCGCCGCCGCCGACGCCTGCTTCGACAGCGCCGACTACCGCGAGGGGCGCCGCGCCTTCATGGAGAAGCGCAAGCCCGTCTTCACCGGCGCGTGACAGCACGGGGACAGGGACAAGTTTCCGCTGGATTTCCCGCCGCATGACACTAGTGTCACGCGGCGCGCGCCCCCTGGCGGGCCGAGGACACGGACAGGACCAAGGGTTTGCACGGCACCCCACCCGCCCCCGAGGGCGTGCACGCGGACGAGAACGCGCCGATCTCGCGCATCGTGAACGAGGTGGCCGGGCAGTTCCCGGGCGCGCGCATCACGCTGGGCGAGATGGCGGAGGCCTTCGGCGACCGCGCCTTCGGCCTGCTCATCCTGCTGCTCTGCCTGCCCTCGCTGCTGCCGGGCATGGCGAGCGTCTTCGGCATTCCCATGCTCATCCTCGGCATGCAGATGGGCATGGGCCGGCGCGTGCCGAAGCTGCCGCGCTTCATCGCGCGGCAGTCCATCAAGCGGGAGGATCTGCTGCGCCTCGCCTCCGCCTCCTCCACCTGGCTCGGCAAGGTCGAGCGCTACGTGAAGCCGCGCCCGGGCTTCTTCACGGGCCCGACGGGCGATCGGATCGTGGGCTGGCTCACCGTCTATTGCGCGGCCATGCTCATCCTGCCCGGGCCGGGCACCAACGGCCCGCCGGCCTTCGGCAACATCGTCATGGCGCTCGGCGTGGTGGAGGCGGACAACCGCGTGGTGGGGCTGGGCGCCGCCCTCACCCTCGCGGGCTGCCTCTTCGCCACCGTGGTGATCGGCGCGCTGGTCTGGGTGGGCATCAAGGCGCTGGGCTGGGTGTTCTGATCCCTCCCCCCCTTCCGCCCCCGCGCAAGGCCGCGTTAACCTTTCACCCATGCGCCGGTGCCCCGACGAGGGGTGAAACGGGAACGCGCGAGAGGGAGGCCTCCTCCCCCCATCCGCGGCTGCCCCCGCAACTGTAGGCGGAGAGCCTCGGCCCCATCTGCCATTGCTCCCCCCGGGGGGTGAGAAGGCGGGCCGAGGCGGTGACCCGCGAGCCAGGAGACCGGCCGGCGCAGAGTTGTTCTCGCGCGTGCCGGGCGGGGTGCACCGGCGCCACGGAACCCTGTTCCGTTTGCGGGCTCGACGCCAGCCGTCGCGCGGGGCGCTTGCTCCGCGCGGCATGTCGTCACGCGCAGTCAGGGGGACCCCATGCGCAGGCTCCTGCTCTCCACTGCGGCGCTGCTCGCCGCCATCACGCCCGGATTGGCGCAGACCGCGATCCCGGACACCATCGTCACCGCCACCCGCGTGCCCACGCCGCTCGAGCGCGTGCCCGCCGCCATCACCGTCATCACCCGCCAGCAGATCGAGGAGCGCGGCTACGCCACGCTGGCCGAGGCGCTGGCCGCCGTGCCCGGGCTGCGCCTCGCGCCCCAAGGCGGCTTCGGGCAGCAGACCTCGCTCTTCCTGCGCGGCAATTCCAGCCGCTCCACGCTCGTGCTGCTGGACGGCGTGCCGCTGAACGACCCCTCCGCGCCGAACAACGAGTTCAACTTCGGCAATGACCTGCTCTTCGACATCGAGCGCATCGAGGTGCTGCGCGGCCCCGCCTCCTCGCTCTACGGGGCGGCGGCGCTGGGGGGCGTGATCAACCTCGTCTCCCGCCGCGCGCCGGCGGACCGCGCCTTCGCGCCCTATGGCGAGGCGGCCGGCGGCTCCAACGCCAGCTTCCGCGGCGGGCTGGGCGCCGCGGGCACGCTCGGGCGCTTCGACTACTTGGCCAGCGTGAACAATCTCTCCACCCGCGGCAGCAACGCCACCGCCGAGCGCTTCGTGAACACGCTGCGCGAGCGCGACGGCGTCTCCGCCAGCGCGGCCATGGCGCGGCTCGGCTTCACGCCCATCGAGGGCACGCGCATCGAGGGGCTGCTGCGCTATCGCCAGAACCGCTTCGGCCTCGACAGCGTGCCGCGCGACGACCCCAACTACACCGGCGATGACCGGCGCTGGTTCGGCCAGGCGCGCGCCGAGACGCGGCTGTTCGACGGCGCCTGGACCACGGGGCTGCGCCTCGCCTACACCCAGGACCGCCGCGCCTATTCCAACCTGCCCGATCTGCTCAGCCGCGCCACCACGCGCGACCTCTACCGGGGCGAGCGGCTGACGCTCGACTGGGGCAATGCGGTGCGCCTGCCCGATCTCGGCCCCGCGCGGCTGGGCGCGATGAGCTTCGGCGCGACCTGGAGCCAGGAGGAGGCGCGCAGCCTCTCCGGCAGCGCCCCCTTCCAGAGCCGCGTGAACGCGAAGCAGGACACGACGGCCGGCCACCTCGCCCTGCAATACCGGCTCTGGGAGCGGCTCGACCTCACCGCCGGCCTCCGCCACGACCATGTGGGCGGCTTCGAGGGCGAGACGACCTGGCGGCTCGGCCTCGTCTATCATATCCCGGAGTTCCATCTGCGCCTGCGCGCCGCGGGGGGCTCGGGCTTCAACGCGCCCTCGCTGTTCCAGCGCTTCGGGCGCACGGGAACGACCTTCATCGGCAACCCGAACCTGCGGCCGGAGCGCAGCCTCGGTTACGAGTTCGGCGCGGAGGTGGACCTGCCCGCCTTCGGCGCCCCCGACTTCGCCACGCTGGGCTGGACCTTCTTCCAGTCCCGCGTGCGCGATCTGATCGCCTTCAACGCGCAGTTCAGCACGCTGGTGAACGTGGACCGCGCGAACATCCATGGCGCGGAGCTGGTGGCGGCGCTGCGCCCCTTCCCCTGGCTGACGGCGGAGGCGGCCTGGACGCTGACCAGCGCGGTGGACGCGCGCACCCAGCGCCCGCTGCCGCGCCGGCCCGAGCATGTGGTGAGCCTCTCGGCGCGCATCATGCCCATCGAGCGGCTGGTGATCACGCCGCAGCTCCAGTTCACCGGCCGCAGCCAGGAGGGGCCCTTCGCCACCTACCTCAACACCGGCGCGAGCGTCTCCGCCCCCCGGCGGAACAAGAGCGGCGCCATCATGAACCTCACCGCCAGCTATCGGATCACGCCGGAGGTCACCGCCTTCCTGGAGGCGCGCAACCTGACCGACAGCGCCTGGGAGCCGGTGAACGGCTTCCAGATCCCCGGGCGGACGGTGCTGGCGGGCACGCGCTTCGCGTTCTGAGGGCCGGGAGGCTTCCTCCCCCGCCCTACCCCGCCGCGTGGGCCTCCAGATCCTCGCGGCGGCAGAAGCGCAGGGCGGCGATGTTGGTCGCCGCCAGCACCACGGGCGGCGCGACGCCCGCGGCGCGCGCCTCCTCCCAGCGGGCGGCGCAGAGGCACCAGCGGTCGCCGGGCTTGAGCCCCGGGAAGCTGTATTCGGGGCGCGGCGTGGAAAGGTCATTGCCCGCGCGGCGCGAGAAGGCGAGGAAGGCCTCCGTCATCACCGCGCAGACGGTGTGGCTGCCGTGGTCGTTCTCGTCGGTGCGGCAGCAGCCGTCGCGGAACCAGCCGGTCAGCGGCTCGAGGCTGCAGGGGAGCAGCACGCCCCCCAGCACGTTCCGCGCCATGGGGCCGCGCCCGAAACCGCTTCCATCCGGCATGCGTCACCTCACAGTGCGACCGATGCGCCCCAAGCCCGCGCCTGAAGGCCCCGGCCGCAGGCGGCCGGCGCCGCCCATGCCGCCGCGCCGCCGGGTGCTCCGGCCGCGCGGCGAAAGCCAGGCTGCCGGAGGCGGCGCCCGGCGCTTGCGGGCGAAAACTACGCCGCGGCGCGCACCGCTGCGGCCTTCACCTCCTCGTCCACCGCCCCGGCGAAGCTCTCGAAGTTCTTCTCGAACAGCGAGACGAGCTGGCGGGCCGTGGCGTCATAGGCCGCCTTGTCGGCCCAGGACTCGCGCGGGTTCAGCACATGGGCGGGGATGCCCGGCACCTCCTTGGGCATCATCAGGCCGAAGAAGGGGTCGCGCACGAACTCCACCTTCGCGAGGGAGCCGTCGAGCGCGGCGCGCAGCAGGGCGCGGGTGTGCTGGATGCTCATGCGCTGGCCCGTGCCATAGGCGCCGCCCGTCCAGCCCGTGTTGACCAGCCAGCAGTCGGCGCCGTCGCGCGCGATGCGCTCGGCCAGCATCTTGCCATAGACCTCGGGATGGCGGGGCAGGAAGGGCGCGCCGAAGCAGGTGGAGAAGGTGGCCTGGGGCTCCTTGCCCAGCCCCTTCTCGGTGCCCGCC
Source organism: Roseococcus sp. (assembly GCA_046291055.1). Lineage (GTDB taxonomy): Bacteria > Pseudomonadota > Alphaproteobacteria > Acetobacterales > Acetobacteraceae > Roseococcus. The sequence goes on along the minus strand of JBKBSR010000003.1, from coordinate 14,152 downwards.
ACCCGCGCCGTGTAGCCCGAGAGGAAGTGGTACATGGCCTGGGCGGGGCTGAGCTTGCTGATGGGCGGCAGCACGCCGAAGGCATCGGCCGTCAGCATCACCACGTTGCGCGGCTTGCCCGCCATGCCGCCCTTCACGACGCCCGGGATGAACTCGAGCGGGTAGCAGGAGCGCGTGTTCTCGGTGTGGCGGTTGTCGTCGAGGTCGAGCTCGCCGTCCTCGTCGGCGACCACGTTCTCCAGCACCGCGCCGAAGCGGTGGGAGGCGTCCCAGATCTGCGGCTCCGCCTCGCGCGAGAGCTTGATGACCTTCGCGTAGCAGCCGCCCTCGAAGTTGAAGACGCCCGTGTCGCTCCAGCCATGCTCGTCGTCGCCGATCAGGCTGCGCTCGGGGTCGGAGGAGAGGGTGGTCTTGCCGGTGCCCGAGAGGCCGAAGAACAGCGCCACGTCGCCCGCCCGGCCCATGTTCGCGCTGCAGTGCATGGGCAGCACGCCCCGCGCGGGCAGCAGCCAGTTCATCACGGTGAAGATGCTCTTCTTGATCTCGCCCGCGTAGCTCGTGCCGGCGATCAGGATGGTGCGCGCGGCGAAGGAGAGGGCGATGCAGGTGCTGCTGCGGCAGCCGTCCGCCGCCGGGTCCGCCTCGTATTCCGGGGCGTGGAGGATGGTGAAGTCCGGCTGGAAGGAGGGCAGTTCCGCCGCTGCGGGGCGGATGAACATGTTGCGCGCGAACAGCGCATGCCAGGCATTGGTGGTGACCAGGCGCACGCGGATGCGGTGCGCCGGGTCTGCGCCCGCATAGAGATCCTGGGTGAACAGCACGGGCCGGCCGGCCAGCCAGCCGCGCACCTTCTCGGCGAGGCCGGCGAACTTCTCCGGCGCCATCTTCTGGTTGATCCGGCCCCACCAGACCTCGTTCGTCACCTCGGCGTCATCCACCACGAACTTGTCCTGGACGGAGCGGCCGGTGTGCTGCCCGGTCAGCGCGATGAAGGCGCCCGAGGCGGAGAGCCGCCCCTCGCCGCGCCGCAGCGCGTGCGATACGAGCCCAGGCGCTGTCAGGTTCGCGTGGACCGGGTGGGAGGTCGAAACCCCGGTCCCGGACAGCGGATGTTCACTCATGCGGATGCCCCCTCAGGCTCGGACGGACTGCGATCGCCTCCCGGCAGGGGGGGCCGTTTCCACGACAGTCCTGGCGGAAATAGGGCGGCCCTTCACGGATCGTCAATCGGGAAAACCCCGGCTTTTCCGCTGCTTGTGCCAAATCATTGGGCAATCGTCATTGGTGCGATGCAGCAAGCATCGCCCTTGCCTGCCGCGCGGCCAGGATCAGCGCCTTGCGGACCGCCTCGGCATCGGCGGCCGGGGCGGGGAAGGCGAGGCGCAGCACGCGCTCCTCCAACGCCAGGTCGCAGCCCTCCGGATCCAGCGCGACGAGGCGCCAAGGCCCCGGCTCCCCGCCCAGCAGCCCCTCGGCGATGGCCGCCACCGCGTCCGCATGGTCGGCGTTCACATGCGCGACGATCCCGGCCTCGGCCTCGGCCAGGGCGGCCACATGGGCGGGGTCGGGGCGAAGCTGAGCCTGCCGCAGCCGGGTGGCGCGGGCGAAGCCGCCGACCAGCAGCGCCCCCTCGGGTGCGATGCGCCAGAGCGCGAAATCGGCGAAATCGGCGTAGAGCCGCGCATAGGGGTGGCGGGCGAGCCAGCGCGCCTTCAGCGCCGCGTCCTCGATGCGCTCGGCGCGCCCCGTCACCGTCACGCGGGGGGCGGTCTGCGGGTTCGCCGTCTCGGCCTCTCCGGTGAAGAGGAGGGCGCAGCGCGGCTCGCGCAGCAGATGGCGCGTGTGCTCGGAGAGGCTGGAGAGCCAGAGCAGGATCGAGAGATCGGGCGCGGTGGCGGGAGTGACGAGGCTGGCGAAGGGCTGGCCGTCCTGCTGGGTGGCGAGGGTGGCGGCGCGGGCGGCGCGGATCAGGCGCCGCGCCTCGAGGCCGTGGTCCGGCGCGGAGTCGCTGCTCATGCGGCCAGCGTGACGCAGGAGGGGGCCGGGCGTCCAGCGCCTGGCGCCGGCCCTCCCGGCGGCGCTCAGTCGAAGCTGCAGGTGAAGCGCACCGTCCGGCCGACATCCACGGCCGAGGGCGCGCCCAGCCCGCTCGGGTTGTTCACGCGCAGCGTGAGGAACTGGATGTCGTGCTGCTGCCAGCCCTCGAGGGTGAAGCTGCCGATGTCGCGCACCACCGCGAACGGGATGGTGTTGATCGTCACCTGGGTCACCGTCGCCATGCTGGCCGTCATGCGGCGGCCCCGCGGGTCGCGGTTCTGGAACTGGCCGTGATACGCCACATTCGCCGTGCGGCCGTCGGAGCGGACATTGGCGGAGAGCGCGTTGGTGGAGAGGGTGTTGTCGCAGTAGGCCGGAAGGCCCTGGGCGCCGGCCGGGGCGGGCTGCGCGAGGGCCATCACGGCAGCGGCCGCGAGGGCGGCGCCCCTGGTGAGGACTGGCAAGGCTTCGTCTCGAGTTCGTGCGGCCTCTGGCGCCCACGGGAGGCCCCACGGGAGGCCCCACGGGAGGCCCCACGGGAGGCATTGTGCGCGCGGCGCATGGGAGGCGCCAGCAGACCCGGCCGATGGGGGCGATCGGTCCCCCCGTCGCCGCCGGGCGGGCCCCGGGCGCGACGCGCCCCGCCACGGCCTCGCCCGTTTCGTGCCATGATCCGGGGCCATAGGAGTCGGGCAGGAGGCGCCCATGCCGCAGACCATCGCCCTGGTGGACGACGACCGCAACATCCTCACCTCGCTCTCCATGACGCTGGAGCAGGAGGGCTACACCGTCCGCACCTACACGGACGGCGAGAGCGCCCTGCAGGGGCTGCTCGGCAAGCCGGCCGACCTCGCGGTGCTCGACATCAAGATGCCGCGCATGGACGGGATGGAGCTGCTGCAGCGTCTGCGCGCGCGCAGCTCCATGCCGGTGATCTTCCTCACCTCCAAGGACGAGGAGGTGGACGAGCTGATGGGGCTGCGCCTCGGCGCGGACGACTACATCACCAAGCCCTTCAGCCAGCGCCTGGTGCTGGAGCGCATCCGCGCGCTGCTGCGCCGCAACGAGGCGAGCCGCGCCGAGGGCTCGGGCCAGGCGCCGGGCGGGCTGATCGTGCGTGGCGACCTGACGCTGGACGAGACCAAGCACGCCTGCACCTGGAAGGGGAAGCCCATCCAGCTCACCGTCACGGAGTTCCTGCTGGTGAAGGCGCTGGCGCTGCGCCCGGGCATCGTGAAGAACCGCGACCAGCTCATAGACGCCGCCTATGGCGAGAACATCTACGTGGACGATCGCACCATCGACAGCCACGTGAAGCGCGTGCGCAAGAAGTTCCGCGCGGTGGACGAGCAGTTCGCGCAGATCGAGACGCTCTACGGCATCGGCTACCGCTACAAGGAGCAGTAGCGCGGGGCCTTGCGCCCGATCAGGGCGCGCCGCCGCCGCCCGTGCTCTCCTCCCGCGCGACGGAGGAGACACGCCCATGCCCGAGACGCGCCCCATCGCCTGGTTCGAGGAGATCGGCCTCGCCGATGTGCCGCAGGTGGGCGGCAAGAACGCCTCGCTCGGCGAGATGATCCGCGCCCTGGGCGCGGCGGGGGTGCGGGTGCCGCCCGGCTTCGCCACCACCGCCGCCGCCTTCCGCGCCTATGTGGCCGCGAACGGGCTCGAGCCCGCGATGCGCGCCCATCTCGCCGCGCTCGCCTCGGGCGCAGCCGGGCTGCCGGAGACGGGGGCGGCGCTGCGCCGCCTCTTCCTCGAGGGGCGCTTCCCCGAGGCGCTGGCCGAGGCCATCCTCGCCGCCTACCGCGAGCTCGGCCGGCGCTGCGGGGCGGAGGCCCCGGCGGTCGCGGTGCGCAGCAGCGCCACGGCGGAGGACCTGCCTGCCGCCAGCTTCGCCGGCCAGCAGGAGAGCTTCCTGAACGTGCAGGGCGAGGCGGCGCTGCTCGAGGCCTGCCGGCGCTGCTACGCCTCGCTGTTCACCGACCGCGCCATCGCCTATCGCGCCGCCCAGGGCTTCGACCACATGGCGGTGGCGCTCTCCATCGGCGTGCAGCGCATGGTGCGCTCCGACCTTGCGGGCTCGGGCGTGATCTTCACCCTGGACACCGAGACGGGCTTTCCGGACGTGGTGCTGATCAGCGCCGCCTGGGGGCTGGGCGAGACGGTGGTGCAGGGCCTGGTCGAGCCCGACAAGGTCATGGTGTTCAAGCCGCTGCTGGACCGGCCCGGGCTTGCGCCCATCATCGAGCGCACGCGCGGCGCGAAGGAGCGCAAGATGGTCTATGCCCAGGGCGGCAGCGCCCGCACCGCGCTGGTGGAGACCACGCGGCGCGAGCGCGAGAGCCTGGTGCTGGACGAGGCCGAGACCCTCGCCCTCGCGCGCTGGGCGGTGGCGGTGGAGCGCCACTACGGCCGGCCCATGGACATCGAATGGGCGAAGGACGGGCAGAGCAGCGAGCTGTTCATCGTGCAGGCGCGGCCCGAGACGGTGCAGGCGCGCCGCGGCGGCGTGCTGAGGAGCTGGCGCCTGCGCGAGCGCCCGCCCCCGCCGCTGCTGACCGGCGCCGCCGTGGGCGAGGCCATCGCCGCCGCCGAGGCCTGCGTGATCCGCAGCGCCGCCGAGATCGCCGCCTTCCGCGACGGCGCCATCCTCGTCACCGAATCCACCGATCCGGACTGGGTGCCGGTGATGCGGCGCGCCGCCGGCATCGTCACCGACCATGGCGGGCCCACCAGCCATGCCGCCATCGTCAGCCGCGAGCTCGGCGTGCCGGCGGTGGTGGGCGCGCGCCTCGCCACCGCGCGGCTGCGCGACGGCCAGCCCATCACCCTCTCCTGCGCCGAGGGCGAGATCGGGCGCGTCTATGAGGGCAGGCTCGCCTTCGGCGTGACGGAGATCGACCCGGCCGCGCTGCCCGCCACCCGCACGGCGATGATGCTCAACCTCGCCAATCCCGCGGCGGCGCTGCGCTGGTGGCGGCTGCCGGCGGCCGGGGTCGGCCTCGCGCGCATGGAGTTCATCGTCAACGACCACATCGGCATCCACCCCATGGCGCTGGTGCGCTTCGCGCATCTCGCGGACGCCGAGGCCAAGGCCCGCATCGCCGAGATCACGCGCGGCTGGCCCGACAAGACCGAGTATTTCGTGGACCGCCTGGCGCGCGGCATCGCCAAGCTCGCCGCGCCCTTCCATCCCAGGCCCGTGATCCTGCGCCTCTCCGACTTCAAGAGCAACGAATACGCGCATCTGCTGGGCGGCGCGGAGTTCGAGCCGCCGGAGGAGAATCCGATGCTCGGGCTGCGCGGCGCCTCGCGCTACACCTCGGAGCGCTACCGCGAGGGCTTCGCGCTGGAATGCCGCGCCATCCGCCGCGTGCGCGAGGAGATCGGGCTGCGCAACCTGGTCGTCATGGTGCCCTTCTGCCGCACCCCGCAGGAGGCGGACCGCGTGCTGGCCGAGATGGCCGCCCATGGGCTGCGCCGCGGCGAGGACGGGCTCGAGGTCTATGTGATGTGCGAGATCCCCTCGAACGTCATCCTCGCCGAGGAGTTCGCCGCGCGCTTCGACGGCTTCTCCATCGGCTCGAACGACCTCACCCAGCTCGTGCTCGGCGTGGACCGGGATTCGGCCGAGCTCGCCCCCCTCTTCGACGAGCGCGACCCGGCGGTGCTGCGCATGATCGCCGAGGTGATCCGCCGCGCCCATGCGGCCGGGGCGAAGGTGGGCATCTGCGGCGAGGCGCCGAGCAACCATCCGGACTTCGCCGCCTTCCTGGTGGAGCAGGGGATCGACTCCATCTCGCTCAATCCGGACAGTTTCGCCGGCACGCTGGCCCGGGTGGCCGAGGCGGAGGCGCGGCTCATGCCAGCGGCCGCTGTTTCTGACGCCTGAAGCTGCGGGGCGGCCGCTGGCATGCCCTTGTTTCGGCACGCCGCCGCCCGCCAACCCGGCGTGCGCGATGCGGGCGGCATGTCATGCCGCCCGTCTCAGCCGTAGCTGAAGCGCTCCTCCAGGATGCGCGCCGCCGGCACGCCGAGGCCGCGCAGCGCCCGCCGCGCGGCGCCGAGCATGGGCGGCGGGCCGCACAGCACGAACAGCCAGCCCGCGGCGGCCGCGCCGGCGCAGCGCCGGGCGATGAGGGCGGCGTCGATCTGCCCCGTCTCGCCCGTCCAGCCCGGCGGCGGCTCGCCCAGCACGGGCACGAAGTCGAGACGCCCGGCGGCGGCGAGGCCCTCCAGCTCCGCCCGCGCCAGCATCTGCCCGGCATGGCGGTTGCCGTAGATCAGCAGCATGGGCCGCGGGTCGGGGCGCTGCACCTCGGCGCGGATGAGGGAGAGGGCGGGCGCCACGCCCACCCCGCCGCAGAGGAAGGCGATGCCCGGTTCCGGCCGGCCCTCGGCGACGAGATGGCCGTGCGGGCCGTCCACATGGGCGCGCGCGCCGACCGGCAGCCCGCCGATGCGCGAGGTGAAGTCCCCCGCCTCCTTCACCAGGAAGCGCAGGCGGTCCTCGGAGGGGGCGGAGGCGATGGAGAAGGGGTGCTCGCGCCGGCTGAAGGGCCCGGTGTCGAGCTTGAGCCAGACGAACTGTCCGGGCTTGAAGCGCAGCCCCGCATGGCCCACGGGCTCCAGCACCAGCTCCCATATGCGCTCGGCGGCGGGGGCGAGGGCGGCGATGCGCCAGGGCCGCCGCGCGAGCGCCAGCGGGCGCAGCAGCCAGACCCAGAGCAGGCTGAACACGGACAGGGCGGTCAGCCCCGCCCAGAGCCAGGCCAGCGCGGGGGCGGCGCTGTAGCGCCCCGCCTCCAGCGCGTGGTGCAGGCCGAGCCCCGCGACCGCGAGGGCGAGCAGCCCATGCGCCGCGCGCCAGGCCTCGTAGCGGAAGGGCAGCATGTCGCGGGCCAGCGCCGTCAGCACCAGCAGCCCGAGCAGGAGCCAGGCCAGCATGCCGCTCGCCAGCGCCCAGCCGGAGAGGCCGAGGCTGCCGGCGCGGCGCAGATCGTCCGGCCGGGCGAAGGCGGGGCCGTCGGGCAGGCTGTAGAGGAAGGGGTGCAGCAGCAGCAGCAGCACCGCCACCGCCACCCCGATGGCGCGGTGCCAGCGCATGGTGCGGTCCATGCCCAGCCGGTCGGAGATCAGGCGGAAGCGGCCGGAGAGGACGAAGCTCCAGAGCAGGGCGGCGAAGCCGAGCAGCCCGGCGGCGCCCGCCACCTCGTCGCGCCAGGGCCGGGCGGGCCCGACCAGCGCCCAGGCGAGGCCGAGCGGCAGCAGCAGGGCGAGGGCCAGCAGGCCAGGGGCCAGCAGGGCGGAGCCGACGAGACCCCCCGGGCGAGGCGGGGCCGGCGGCCGCGGGGCGGCCTCGGGCGGGGGCAGCGGGGCGGGGTCCGCGGGCATCGGCCATTCCTCCTTCCGGCAAGGGGTTCCTGCCCGGTGTCGGATCGGGGCGCCACCGCCGGCCGGCACGCCCCCGGGGCATCCTCCCGCCGGGCGGACGCGCCTGGCTGGACGATCCTTTAGAATGGACCGGCCGGCGCGGGATTGATCCCTCGCAAGGCGCGGCAGCCGGGCCGGGCCTCTACCGCCGCCGCCGTCCCACCATCCACAGCCCCGCGAAGATCAGCGCCGCCGCCGGCAGCGTCAGCAGACCGAGGCGCTCGCCGAAGATCAGCCAGCCCCAGAACACCCCGGCGAGGGTGACGATGTAGCCCACCTGGCTGGTCACCACCGGCCCGGCCGCGCCGATCAGCCGGAAATAGGCGAGGTAGGCCAGCGCGCCGAGCGCGGCGAGGCCGAGGAGCAGCGCCTCGGCCCGCCAGCCCGCGGCGAAGGGCAGATGCGTCTGCCCCAGCAGCAGCCCGGCCAGCAGCGTGGGGCCCGCGGCCGCCAGCAGCGTGCCCGCCGCCACCGGAAGCGGCGCCGCCCCCGGCGGGGCGAGGCGCGCCGCAACGAGGTTGGAGGCCGCGTAGCAGACCGGGGTGAGCGCAGCGAGCAGCGCCCAGCCGAGCAGCGCCGCATCGGGCAGCGCCGCCCCCGGCGCCATGGCCAGCGCCACCCCCGCGAGGCCGAGCGCCGTGCCGCCCAGCGAGCGCGCCGAGAGCCTCTCGAGCCCCAGCAGCGCCGCGCCCAGCACCGTGATCATGGCCGAGAGCGGCACCAGCAGCGCGAAGAAGCCCGCCGGCACGTGTTGCAGCGCGTGATAGGCCGTGAGGTTGGCGAGGGTGGAGCCCGTCACCCCCGCCGCGAGGTAGCAGCGCAGATGCGCCGCATCGAGGCGCAGCCTCTCGCCGCGCAGCCTGGTCAGCGCCAGCAGCAGCGCGCCGGAGCCCAGCGCCACCCAGAAGGCGACGCCGAGCGGCGCCACGCCCAGCCCGAACCCGAGCTTCGCCAGCGCGGGCGAGAGCCCCCAGATGCCGCCGGCGGTGAGCAGCAGCGGCAAGGCGCGCGCGAACCCCATCCGGTGGAAAGGGACCGCCCGCCCGCCCGTGTCAATGGTTGAAGCGGCAGGCCGCCCCGCCTCATGGTGGGACGATGCCGCTGCCCGATTCGGAGACCATCGCGCTGCGCCGCGACCCGCTGCTGCCGCCCGAGCCCTGCCCGGTGCGCTGGCGGCGCTCGGCGCAGGCGCGGCGCGTCTCGCTGCGGATCTGCCCCGTCGAGGGAGCGGTGGTCGTCACCCTGCCCCGACGCCTCGGCCGCCCGCACGGGCTTGCGCTGCTGACCGAGCATGCGGGCTGGGTGATGCAGCGCCTCGCGGCGCTGGCGCCGGAGCGCCCGCTCACGCCCGGCAGCAGCGTGCCGCTGGGCGGGGTGGAGCACCCGATCCGCCATGATCCCTGCCGGCGCGGCGGCGCCTTCCTGGAGGGGGGCGCGATCATCGCCACGGGCCAGCCGGAGTTCGTGCCGCGCCGCGTGCGCGATTTCCTCCGCGCCGAGGCGCTGCGCCGCATTGTCGCCTGCGCCCGCCCGCACGCCGAGGCGCTGGGCGTGGCGCCGCGCGCCATCCGCCTCAAGGACACGCGCAGCCGCTGGGGCTCCTGCGCGCCGGACCGCACCCTCGCCTTCTCCTGGCGGCTCGTCATGGCCCCGGACTGGGTGCTGGACTATGTGGTGGCGCATGAGCTCGCGCATCTGCGCGAGTTCAACCACTCGCCGCGCTTCTGGGCGCTGGTGGAGGCGCGCACCCCCCACCGGCTGGCGGCGACGCAGTGGCTGCGCCGCCACGGCCCCTCGCTGCTGCGGGTGGGATAGGCGGGCGCTCAGCCCACCGTGAGCCGGCGCTCCGCGATCTGCTGCTTCATGGATTTCTGAAGCTTCTCGAAGGCGCGCACCTCGATCTGGCGCACCCGCTCGCGGCTGATGTTGTATTGCTGCGAGAGCTCCTCGAGCGTGGTGGGCTCATCCTTGAGTCGGCGCTCGATCAGGATGTGGCGCTCGCGCTCGTTCAGCGTCTTGAGCGCGCCGGCCAGCAGATCCTTGCGGTTGGACATGTCCTCGCGCTCGGCCAGCTCGGTCTCCTGGCTCTCGCCGTCATCCACCAGCCAGTCCTGCCACTCGCCGTCGCTGTCGGCGCGGACGGGAGCGTTGAGGCTGTTGTCCGGGCTGGCGAGGCGCCGGTTCATGCTGATCACGTCCTGCTCGGGCACCTGCAGGGTCTTGGCGATCTTGGCCACCACCTCGGGCTGCAGGTCGCCCTCCTCGAGGGCGGCCATCTGGCCCTTGAGGCGGCGGAGGTTGAAGAACAGCTTCTTCTGCGCCGCCGTGGTGCCCATCTTCACGAGCGACCAGGAGTGCAGGATGTATTCCTGGATGGCGGCGCGAATCCACCACATGGCATAGGTGGCGAGGCGGAAGCCGCGGTCCGGGTCGAACCGCTTCACCGCCTGCATCATGCCCACATTGCCCTCGCTGATCAGCTCGCCCACGGGCAGGCCGTAGCCGCGGTAGCCCATGGCGATCTTGGCCACGAGCCGCAGGTGGGATGTGACGAGCTTGTGCGCGGCCTGCTCATCGCCGTGGTCGCGCCAGCGACGGGCGAGTTCCAGCTCCTCCTCGGGCGTAAGCATGGGGAACTTCCGGATCTCCTGCAGATAGCGGGAGAGGTTCCCCTCGGGGGCCAGCGGGATTGAGAGGGACGCCATACCGTTCATGACCTTCCATCCGCGCCGCGCCCCGCCCCGTGACGGCGGCGGGCGCGCGGCCATTGTGGCGCTCGCGGCGAGGGCCCCTTCCCTGCGCATCCGCCCCGGTCACGGAAGGGGCGGTGGCAGCGCGGGAAGTTGACGCGGCGCCCTCGCGACGACGCCGTTAACGAAACGCTAGACCCGTTCACGAAGGGGCGCAAGCAAAACCGACCGATCCGGTCGGGTTATTCCGTCTGCGGCCGGGGCCCCGCCTCATCGGGCACCCCGAGCCGTGCCAGCAGCCCCTTCAGGTCTGGCGGCATGTCTGAAGTGAAAGATAGCACAGAATTCGTCGCGGGGTGTTGAAATTTCAGCGTGGCGGCATGCAGGGCCTGGCGGGGGAAGGCCAGCAGCGCGGCGCGCAAGGGCTCGGGCAGGGCGCGGCTCGCCGCCGGGATGCGGCGGAGATAGACCGGATCGCCCACCAGCGGATGCCCGATATGGGCAAGGTGGACGCGGATCTGGTGCGTTCGCCCGGTGGCGAGGCGGCAGCGCAGCAGGCTGACGGCGTCATGGAACACGGCCTCGGTGCGGTAGCGCGTCAGCGCGGGCTTGCCGGTTTTCGCGCCGCCGCGCCCGACCACGGCCATGCGCTTGCGGTCGGTGGCGTGGCGGCCGATGGCGGCATCCACCTCACCCTCCGCGGGGCGCGGCACGCCCCAGACCAGGGCGAGATACTCGCGCTCCAGATCCCGCGCGGCGAAGGCTTCGGACAGCGCCTGGTGCGCGCGCTGGCTCTTGGCCACGACCATGACGCCCGAGGTGTCCTTGTCGAGCCGGTGCACGATGCCGGGGCGCTTCTCGCCGCCGATTCCCTCCAGCTCCTCGCCCGCATGGGCGAGGAGGGCGTTGACCAGGGTGCCCTCCGCATTGCCGGGCGCGGGGTGGACGACGAGGCCCGCGGGCTTGTCGAGCACGATGAGGTCCGCGTCCTCGTGCAGGATGGCGAGCGGGATGGCCTGCGCCACGGGCTTCGCCGGTGCGGGGGGTGGTTCGGCCAGGGTGTAGCGGGCGCCGGGGCGCACGGGGCGCGAGGGATCGGTGAAGGGGGCGCCGTCCTCGCTCGCCTGCCCCGCCTCGATCAGCGCCTTGACGCGGGAGCGCGAGAGCGTGCCTATCCGCGCCGCGAGGAAGCGGTCGGCGCGCGCGCCGCGATCGGCTTCGGTGGCCGTGTGGTCGTGGAGGGTGTCGGGCATGCAGGCGCTGAAATTCCTCGTCGTGGCGATGGGCGTGCTGATCGTGGCGGGCACGGTGACGCTCGTCGTGCTTCTGGTCCAGCGCGCGGGCGGGCGCGAGGGGGCGGCGAGCCTGCCGCCGATCAACCTCGACCTGCCGCCGGGCAGCCGCATCCTCTCCGTCGCCGGGGCGGGGGAGCGTTTCGCCGTGCTGGTGCACCGCCCCGATGGCGAGCGGCTGCTGATCCTGGATGCGCGCAGCGGGCGCGTGGTGGGGCAGGCCTTCCCGCAGCTCGCCGCGCCGGCGCGCTGATGGCGCACCGCAAGCCCCACATGCCGCAGAAGACCTGCGCGGCCTGCGCCCGCCCCTTCGCCTGGCGCAAGAAATGGGCGCGGGTCTGGGAGGAGGTGCGCTTCTGCTCGGATGCGTGCCGCGAAGGGCGGCATGCGAAGGCGAGGCTTGATCGCGCGGCGAAGCGGCGCTAAGTGCGCGCACCGCAAGGCCACGTCCCATTCGTCTAGAGGCCTAGGACACCGCCCTCTCACGGCGGCAACAGGGGTTCGAATCCCCTATGGGACGCCACTTCCATGCGGCGCGAATCCTCCCTCCGCCCGAAGGCGATGCCATCGGGTGCGTGTTGTCCGCGGGGTTCGCGGATGGACCGGCGCATGCGGAACCGGAACGAGGACCGGATACGGATCTCTCCGCGCCCGGTCGTTCGGGATATGGCGACCCCGTGACGCAGTTGGTCAAGCGCGTGGCCAACCCGTCGGCCGAGGCGCACTCGTCGCTGCACCGCTGCGGAACCTGCCACACGGGGACGTTGGACCAATCATACCCGATCCCGTTGCGGGTTCGGGGATCGTCATCGCAGGCCGACTTCGCCCGAGCGGCCCGCTTGTCCGTCAGGACATGCGTGGCGCCCCGGCCGCGAGCGCCGCGTCGATCGCCGCCTCCGCCTTGGCGTACCAGCCTGCCGTCACCACCGCGGGGCCTCCGGCGGCGGCCGGTATCTCTACCGTCTTCGCGCCCGTGAGGTAGAGGACTCGATCGATCTCCAGCGGTGACGTTCCGCAGGCCGCGGCCCAGTCGTGGATGTCGGCGATGACACGCATGTGCCGGGAGGCGCTCGGGAGATGCGCGTAGTTGCCCGGGAAATGCACGGGCGTGCCTGCCCCGATGGGCGACCGCGCCATGCTGCTCAGGGCGATCTCGGACGACAGCGGCGAGCCCCGGGAGATTTTCGCCATGAAGCGGATGACATGCAGGTCTGGCTTCGCGAACCAGCCGGCAGCGAAGCCGGCGATGCTCCGTGGATCATGTGCCGCCGCGAGGCCCGGCGCCTGGGAATCCTTCAGCAGATTGGCGGCGAGCGGGATGCCATGGCCGCGACACCGGTCGATCAGAAGGATCGCATCGAACACTGCGCGATGCGGAGGGGTCGGGTTGGCCGTCATCGCCGCATGGAGCGCCCCCACCGAGCCTCCGTAGTTTTCGTGCAGCCAGTTCGCGACATCCACGATGCCACCGATCATCGAGGCATGAAGGCGGTTGGCAGCATGCCCCGCCGCGATGACCCCTGCCGAGTCAAGGACGCCAAGCATGCCTTTCCCCCACGCGGGGAGTGGCGCCAGGGCAGCCAGCCAGCCGGCAAGCTCTCGATCGGTGAACCTCCGATGCAGGCGCCCGGGCTGGGCAGCCGCAAAGCAGCCCCCGGCACGCATCGCCCGCACCACCGCATCCGCGAATTCCGCCCAGTCCGGTCGCGGACCGCCCGCATTGGCGAGGTTCGCCGCCACGACATGGAAGAAATCCGACGCGACCGCGTGCGGCTGGGCGGCGGGCGCATAGCCCGTCGCCATGACCAGACTGTCCAGATCTGCGCGCGTGAAGCCCGGCACGGCCGTGCGCATCCGCTCGATCGCCACGCAGCGCAGGACCTGCAGCATGCTCGCTGGCCGCCGACGGATCGCATGGCGAACACAGTCGCTGACATCGGCCTCTCCAGGCCGAGTCCGGCTTCGGCCTGGGCTGCGGCGCGTCTCGCGCCCGCTGCCGGCGACGGGCTGCGCGTGGGCGCCAGCCTGCGCGGCGCGCGGCGTCTCGGGCGCCTCCGCGGCCGCATCGGCGTCCCGCTCGCGCATCGCGGAGGATTCCCGAGGCGCGACCGGCTCCCCCTCGCGCAGGGATGACGCACGACGCGCGCCAAGGGCGCGCGCCGGGAGGGAGGCCGCCAGTTCTTCAGGAGTCTGGCCGTCGCTCCTGCCGTCGCCCCGGAACGCGAGGCCCGCCCGGAAGGCCGACCGCGACGGCGTCTCGTTCTCGCCCGCCCGCCACGGCGCCCGGCCGGCGGTGTCGCCCGTCAGGGTCGCGACATCCCTCCGACTCGCACCCAGGACGGGCTTGCCGCCCTCAGTGACGAGACCGAATTGCACCCGTGACGCCTTGCCATTCGCTGCCACCCCGCCCTCCCTTGAACCGCGCGGATCCCGCGACGAGAGTGGGCACGATCCAAAGCATGGGCGCCTGGCGTCCAGCCATGGGGTGCGGGCGTCGAGCGGGCTCCGGTCGCTGCCGTTCTCGAGCGGCCACTCGACGCGAATGTCGGCCTTGCGGAGAGCGCAGCGGCCAAAGAAACTGGCGGACAGGGTGGGATTCGAACCCACGATACGGCTCATCACCGTATACGCACTTTCCAGGCGCGCGCCTTCGACCGCTCGGCCACCTGTCCGCGAGGCGCCCATGTCTAGGCTGCC
>JBKBSR010000300.1:0-4095 GCA_046291055.1 Roseococcus sp. | reverse complement strand
GGGGCAGGGGGCGGAAATCCCCCGCGCCGGAGCGGTCCAGCGCGTCCGCCACCAGCAGCAGCGGCGCCATGGCCCGGCGCGCCAGCAGCGCGGCCAGCAGCGCGGCCAGCGCCGCCAGCGCCAGATCGAGCCCGAGCAGCCACAGGCGCAGCGCCTCGCGCCGGGCCAGCACCTCGCCGAGATCGAGCCGCGCTGCGATCACCGCCGGCCCCGCGCCAGGCACGGGCAGCAGCCGGCGCGCCCAGGCGCTGCGGGAGTCCGGCTCGACCTCGAAGGCGGGCAGCGGGGCCGGCAGGGGCGGGGTCTCGCCCTCGCCGGCGCGCAGCGGCGGGCGGCCGGGCGCGGGCCAGACGAGGAGCTGGCGCTCGCGCACCCCCTCCTGCACGCCCAGGGCCGCCTGCAGCGTGGCGGCGATGCCGGCCTCGTCGCGCTCGGCCAGCGGGCGGGCCAGCGCGGCCGACAGCCCGTCGAGATAGACCGCGCCGAGCTGCGCGAGCGCCCGGTCCACCTCGCGCTCCAGGGCGCGGCTCGTCACCTGGGTGGTGGCGACCGCGGCGAGAAAGACGCAGAGCGCCGCGAGCAGCGGCAGCTTCACCGCGAGCGGCAGGGGGGGCGGGGCGAGGCGGCGCATGGGGGCCATATCGCCCCTGGCGCGGCCGGGGCCAACGCCCCCGCCCGGTCAGACCAGCAGCACCGGGATGGGGGCCGCGCGCAGCGAGCGCCAGGCGAGCGAGGCGCCCCCCGTGCGCACCGGCAGCACCGCCAGCACCGCGCCGCTGAACTCGGCGAGCGGCGCGGGGTGGTCGGGATGCAGGGGCGGCGCGCCGAGGGTGGCGGCCCAGCCATGGGCCCGGGCCAGGGCCACCCCTTCCTCCGCCGCCTCCGCCGCCCCCGGCGCGTCCAGCGGCGTGATCGTCAGCGGCAGCCCCCCGAACAGGCCGAGGCCGAGCAGGTGCTTCAGGCTCTCGCCGGAATCCGGGTCGCCCTCGTGCAGGAGGTGCAGGGCGCGGGGCGGGGCCATTCCCGGCACGGCGATCAGCGCGCCGCGGATGGCCAGCCGCGCGGCGCGCGCGGCCGCCTCGCCCTCGGGCAGCACCAGCGCCTGGTCGAACCAGGCGTCGCGCGGCAGCACGGTCAGGTCATGGTGGGCGGCGGCGCGGGCCAGCAGCAGCCGGGCGTCGCCCTCCTCATGGCGGGTGCGGAAGGCGAGCCCCGCCGCGTCGCAGTCCCGCTCCAGCGCATGGGCGAGCAGCGCGGCGGATTCCCGCGCCTGGGCCATGCGCCGCTCGACGAGGCGCTTCGCGTGGAAGGCCCCGCCCAGCGGCACGGGGCCGGTGTTGGCGAGGCTCGGCGCGCAGAGCAGGCTGAGCAGCGTCACCTCCGTGCGCGCGCCGGCCACCGCCAGCAGCCCGTCGCGCAGCGCCGCCTCGGCCCCCGGCCCCTGCGCGAGGCCGAGCAGCACGCGGCGGGCCGCGCCGGGCGGCAGCGGGCCCTGCGCCGGGGCCGCCGCGGCCTCGGGCAGCGAGACGCGCAGCACCGGCTCCGCATCCAGCTTCGCGCGCGGCAGCACGCCCTGAAGCTCGTCGAGCGCCGTCTCGCCCCACATGGGCGCGCCGCCCACATAGGCGGCCCGGCCCAGCGCGTGCGAGGCGAGCGGCGCCGTCACCAGCAGGAACACGATGATCAGCCCCACGCGCAGCCAGGCCTCGCCCGTGTCGAAGGCGAGGCCGAGGCCGAGCAGCATGAAGCCCGCCCCCACCACGCCGGCCTTGGTGGCGGCGTGCATCCGCAGGAAGGCGTCGGGCAGCCGCGCCACGCCGATGGCGGCGATCAGCGCCACCACCGCGCCGCCCAGGATCAGGGCGGCGGCGAGGATCTCACTCATCGCCCTTCTCCCCGCCGCGCGCCGCGCGCTCGATGAAGGCGGCGATGCCCACCGTGCCGATGAAGCCCACGAGGCCGAGGCCGAGCGCGATGTCGAGCAGCGCGAGGTGCCCGCCCGCCAGCGCCGCCAGCGCCACGCCCGCCACCGCGAGCAGCCCCAAGAGGTCGAGCGCCACGGCGCGGTCGGCGATGCCGGGGCCGCGCAGCATCCGCCAGCCGGTGAGACCCACGGCGATGGTCAGCAGCAGCCCCGCCAGCGCGATCGCGACGCCGAGCAGGCTCATGGCAGCACCCGCATGGCCGGGGCTTCCAGCCGCGCGGCGATGCTCGCGCGCAGCGCCTCGGCGCTCTCCACGTCCATGGCGTGGACGTAGAGCACGGAGCGGTCGGGCGAGACGTGCAGCGCCGTGGTGCCGGGGGTGAGCGTCACCATGTCGGCCAGCAGCGTCACGCCGGCGGCGGAGCGCAGGCGCAGCGGCACCGCCACCACGCCCGGCCGCAGCTCGAGGCGCGGGGCGAGGGTGGCGCGGATCACCGTCCAGGCCGAGAGGACCAGCTCGCGCAGGAACAGCACGAGCAGCCAGAGCCAGGCCAGGATGTTCCAGGGGCGCGGTGTCATGGCGTGCCTCCCAGCACGGCCGCGATGTAGGCCTCGCGGCCGAGCAACTCCTCGCCCGCGGCCAGGGCGAAGGCGGCGAAGGGCTCGGTCCAGAGGCCGATGGCCAGGGTGATCAGCCCCAGCGCCGCCACGGGCGCCAGCAGCCACAGCCGCTCGGCGCCGGTGAGCGCCGGCGGCTCCGCCACGCCCTCGGGCGCGGCCTTCCAGAAGGCCTCCAGCCAGACCTTCAGCATGGAGTAGAGGGTGAGGATGCCGGTGGCGAGCGCCACCGCGGCGAGGAGCGGCCAATCGGCCTCGAAGCCCGAGCGGATCACCAGCAGCTTCGCCCAGAAGCCCGAGAGCGGCGGCAGCCCCGCGAGCGAGAGGGCCGGAATGGCGAAGAGCAGGCCGAGCCAGGGATCGCGCCGCCACAGCCCGCCCAGCGCCGCGAGCGAGAAGGACCCCCCCGCACGCCGGATCGCCCCCGCCACCAGGAACAGGTTCGCCTTCACGACGATGTGATGGAGCATGTAGAGCACCGCCCCCGCGAGCGCGAGCGGCGTGGCGATGGCGACGCCCACCAGCATGTAGCCGATCTGGCTGATGATGTGGAAAGAAAGGATGCGCCGGATTTCCCAGTGCGCCGCCGCCCCCAGCACGCCGATCACCATGGTCAGCGCGGCCGCGAGGCCGATCAGCGGCCCCACCCAGGGCAGCTCGCCTGGGAAGACCAGCGTGAACAGCCGGATCAGCGCATAGACGCCCACCTTGGTCAGCAGCGCGGCGAAGATGGCGCCCACCGGCGCGGGCGCGGTGTGGTAGGAGGCGGGCAGCCAGAAGAAGAGCGGAAACACCGCCGCCTTCGCCGCGAAGGCCGCCAGCAGCAGGAAGGCCACCGCCGCCACCGCGCCCTGGTTCGGCACCTCCGGCAGCCGCCGCGCGAGGTCGGCCAGGTTGAGCGTCCCCGCGAGGCCGTAGGTGAGGCCGATGGCGATGAGGAAGACGCTGGTCGCGACCAGGTTCAGCACCGCGTATTTCACCGCCGCGTCCCGCCCCGCCGCGCCGGCGTTCAGCACCAAGAGGCCGAAGGAGGCGATGAGCATCACCTCGAACCAGACGTAGAGGTTGAACAGGTCGCCCGCCAGGAAGGCGCCGGCCACGCCCGTCACCAGCGCGGCCAGCAGCGGGTGCCAGAGCGGCTCGGCCTCGCCCACCTCCGCGTCGCCGCGCGCGGCCAGGGCGCAGGCCGCGTACATCACGGCGGTGATGAGCACGAGGGCGGCGGCGAGCCGGTCCGCCACCAGGGTGATGCCGAAGGGCGGCGCCCAGTCGCCCATCTGCGAGGCGATGGGCCCGCCGCGGTCCACCACCGCCACCAGCAGCGCGGCAGAGAGCAGCATGGCGGCGGCGGCGGCGGCGGTGAGCATCCGCTGCGCGCCAGGGCGCCCGCGCAGCGCCGCCCCGCCCGCGCAGGCCAGCAGCGGCAGCAGGATGGGCAGGGCCAGCAGCCAGTCGGCGAGGCGGGCCATCAGCGGGGCTCCGCGCGGGGCTCGGCCTCGGCGGCCTCGGCGGGGTCGGTGCTGGGCAGGGCGGGCGGCTCGGCGCTGCGCAGC
>JBKBSR010000299.1:0-4099 GCA_046291055.1 Roseococcus sp. | reverse complement strand
GGGTGCAGCGCGCCCGCCTCGAAGGCATCTATCACCTTGCGCGCGGCCTCGGCCGCCGAGTGCAGGGCGTCGCGCAGGAGCTGGTCGATGTCCACTCCGAAATAGGCGAGGTTGCGCGCGAAGGGCCGCAGGGGCAGCCGGGTGTTGTCGAGGAAGTCCCGCTTGCCGAGCTCGATGAAGCGGCCGAAGGGCTTGAGCAGCCGCAGCGTCGCGCGCATGGCGTCGCCGGCGACGGAGTTCAGCGCCACGTCCACCCCGCCGGTGGCCGCGCGCACCTCCTCCTCGAGGTTGGGGCTGCGCGAATCCACCGCGATGTCCGCGCCGAGATGGCGCAGCAGTTCGCGCTTCTCGGCCGTGCCCGCAGCGGCGACCACCCGCGCGCCCTGCAGCTTCGCGATCTGCAGGGCGGCGAGGCCCACGGCCCCCGCGCCGCCATGGATCAGCACCGTCTCGCCCGCGCGCAGCCGCGCCGTCTCCACCAGCGCATGCCAGGCGGTGACGAAGGCGACCGGGATGGCCGCCGCGGCCTCGGCGGAAAGGCCGCACGGGGCGCGGAAGATCTGTCCCGCCGGGACGGTGACGTGGGAGGCGAAGGCATCGGCGGCGAAACCCATCACCAGATCGCCGGGCGAAAGACCGCCCACCTCCGGGCCGAGGGCGCGGACGCGCCCCGCGAACTCGAAGCCGAGCGCGCCATTGGTCAGCCCCTCACCCAGAATCTCGTCGTCCAGCATGTCGAGGCCGAGCATGAGGTCGCGGAAGTTGAGGCCGGTCGCGGCCACCTCCACCTCCACCTCCCCCGCCCGGGGCGGGCGGCGCGGCTCGAGGCGCCAAGCCAGCCGATCGAGCCCGCCGGGCTCGGCGATCAGGCGGGTGCGCTCTCGCCCGGGCTGGGGGGGGCGAAGCGGCGCGCCCACGCGCACCGCCCGCGGCACCGACAGGCCGCGGGCCCGCACCATCACCTCGCGCTCGGCCAGCGGCTCGGCGAGGCTACGGCGCAGCGCCTCCTCCAGCGCCGCGCCGGGGCAGCCCGGCTCGGTGCGCAGCAGCACCACCTCGATCTCCGGGAACTCGTTCATCAGCACCCGGCCGAAGGCGGCGGTGGCGTGCGCCACTGCGTCCTCCTCCTCGCAGACCACGTAGAGGCGCGGGTTTCCTCCCTGCCGGGCCAGCGCCATGGCGAGCCCGCGCAGGCGCAAGATGCGCCCCGCCAGGGCCTCGCGCACCGGGCTGGGGCGGGGCAGATCCAGGTCCACCGCCACGGCCCGCCGGCCGGAGCCCTGGTTGCGCTCGGCCAGCGCGGCGGCGAGCGGAGCGGGCTCAGGGAAGCTGCGCAGGTCCGCCGCTGGCAGCCACTGCGCGAGGCGCTCCATCGCCGCCGCGCGCAGGCCGAACAGCACGAGCCCCTCGCCCCTGCGCGGCGCGGGTGCCGGGGCGGAGAGCGGCGGCGCCTCCGGCACCAGGGCAAGCAGGCGCGAGCCATCGGGCAGGAGGGCGGGTGCGCAGGCGGGGCGGAAGCCGGCGCCGAGCAGCGCCGCGTCCGTCTCCTCGGGGAAGGGCCAGGCGCCCACCGGCTCCTCGGGCTTAAGCGAGAGGCGGAACCAGTCGGGCGTGGCGGCGTGCAGCAGGTCGATCGCCGTGTGGTGCGCGGGCGAGGCCAGCAGCACCGGGCAATCCGCCCGCGCCAGCCCGCGCAGGAGTTCGAGCACAGAGGGGCTGCCCTCGCCCAGCGGCTGGGCGGCGACCGCGAGCAGCAGGTCGAGGCTCTGGGTTTCCTCCTCGGCCGCCGGGTTGCCGACGCCCACGAGGTCGCGCGCGCCGAGCCGCGCCAGCGCGTTCTCGGCCGCCTCCGGGACGGCGGTAAACAGGCGCAGGCTGACCCGCCGCTCGCGCGCAAGCGGCAGAAGCCGCGGCAGCAGGCCGGGCAGCGCGCCCTCGGTCAGCCCGAGGCGGAGCTGCCGCTCCGGCTGGCCCGCGGCGAGGCGCTCCACCACCTGGCGCGCCGCGTCCAGCACCGGCGCGAGGAAAACGGAATGCGCCGCCATCGCCTCGGCGAGCGGCGCGCCCTGGGGCGTCGGCGAGCCGGTGGTCAGCAGGCCGGGCAGCGCGCCCAGCATGTGCGCGGCGAGGCGCAGATCGGCGGGGGCGGCGGGGGCCCGGCGGGCGAGCAGCCGCAGCGCCTCCGCGGGCGAGGGAAGGTAGGAGGGCTGGGCGAAGGCCAGCAGCGCCCCCTCCTGCCGCAGGATTCCCGCCTCCAGCAGCGCGTCGGTCAGCGCCTGCCAGGCGGTGCGTGCGCCGGGCGGCAGCCGCGCCGGGCCCGAGGCGGAGAAGCGCGGCCCGGCCACGTCGTGCACCGCGCGCGCGGCCGCGGCGAGCGCAAAGCCGGCCAGCGCCTCGCGCTCAGCGGCCTTCTGGTCGCTGGCCGCGCCGGCCAGCCCGGCCAGCGCGGCGGCGAGGTCGGGCTGCGCCGGCGCCCAGTCCTCCTCGCGCACGCGCACCACGCGGTCCTCCGCGCGCCAGGCGGCGTAGGTGACGCGGCGCATCACCACCCCCTCGGCCCGCGCCACCACGGAGCCCGAGGCCGAGAGCAGGTCCACGTCGAACACCCGCGCGCCGCGGGTGCGCCGGATCAGCCGCGCCACCGCCCGGTGCGCCTTGCGCCCGGGCTCGTAGAGCGAGAGCCGGGCCACGCGCACCGGAAGTTCGCCCGCGACAAGGCCCGGGGCGCGTTCGATCCCCAGCATCAGACCGTGGAAGGCCGCGTCGAAGGAGACGGGGTCGGTCGCGAAGACATCCGTGAAGGCGCCGAGATCCGGGCTGCTGGGCGCGATCTCGGAGACCGTCACGGGCCCGGCGCGGCCGCAGGCCACCACGGCGCGGAAGGCGCCCGAATAGCTCATGCGCGCCGCCTCCGCCGCGGCGTAGACGGCCTCGCGCCCCTCCCATTCCAGGTTGGGCGGTTCGGGCGGGGCGGGGGGCTGGGGGGCGGGCTCCACCGAGACGAGGCCGCGGGCGTGCAGGACGAAGCTCTCCGCCGGCTCGAAGCGACGGCGCGAGCGCACCTGCACGGCCCGCTCCGCCTCGTGCCAAGTGACGCTGAGCTCGCGCGGCTCGCCGGGCTCGAGGACGAGCGGGCGCAGCACGTCGAGCATCTCGAGCCGCAGCCGGGCGGTGCTGAGCGCCTCGCGCCCCGCGGCGATCATGATCTCGATGTAGCCGGTGGCGGGGAACACCACCTCGCCATCCACCCTGTGCCCGGCCAGGAAGGGCAGCATGTCGGTGCCCAGCAGGTGGCGCCACTCCGCCCCGCCCGGCGCGATGCGCGCGCCCAGCAGCGGATGCACCGGCGCCTTCTCCACGCCGTAGATGCCATAGGCCTCGGGCGTCGGCTCGATGCGGTAGCGCGCGCGGTTCCAGCGCATGCGCGGCAGCCGGCGCGGGCCGCGGCGCGGGCTGGGGGCGGGGCGTTGCCGCGGGCCCGGATCGGCCCCGCGCGCAAGCGCCTCCAGCACGATGCGCCGGATGGGGTCGCTGCCGGGGGGGGTGGCTTCCTGCGTCAGGCTCGCGAGCACGGCGGCGCGCCGGTTCGCGACACGCGCCACTTCGGCGATCGCCCCGCCCAGGATGGGGCGCGGGCCGATCTCCACCACCACCTCGGCCTCGGCCAGCGCCGCCTCCACCGCGGGCTGTAACAGCACCGGCGCGCGCACGTTCGACCACCAGTAGGCCGCATCCAGCGTCTCGCCCGCCGCCGCCTGGCCGGTCACGGTGGAGAGGAAGGGCGTGTGCGCCGGGCGCGGCGCGATGCCCGAGAGGGCCGCGATCAGCGGCTCGCGCGCCGGATCGAGCAGCGCGCTGTGGAAGGGGTATTCGATGTCGAGCTGCACCGCCGCCAGGCGCTCGCGACGGGCCGCAGCGATCACCGCCGCCACCCCCTCCTCGGTGCCGGAGATGGTGGTGGAGGCCGGGCCGTTCAGCGCCGCCACCTCCACCGCGCCGCCGCCGGCCTCGGCCAGCAGCGCGGCCGCGCGCGCGCCGTCGCAGGACAAGAAGGACATGCGGACGAGGTCGCGCGCGAACTCCCTCTGCGCGCTGTGCC
>JBKBSR010000298.1:0-4125 GCA_046291055.1 Roseococcus sp. | reverse complement strand
CATCCAGACGCGGGACATCCCCCCCGGCTCCAGCCCCTGCAGGGGGAAGGCGGCGGACACGCGCTCCCCGCAGGCGGCGCGCACCTCCGCGGTGACGGGATTGACGCTGCGGGCGCGCCCGGCGAGGGCCGGCACCTCCGCCAGCACGGCCTGCCCGCCCGGGAGGAGCTGCAGGGCCCCCGCGGGGCAGTCCGGCAGCGCGTTGTAGAAGGCGAGGCGCGCCCGGGCGCGGTTGAAATCCGTCTCCTCGACCACGGTGGCGATCGCCGGATTGCCGTCCGGCCCGCGATGGATCAGCACCGTCACGAAGCTGTCGGGGCTGGCGCGGAAGCTTCCCTGCCCGCGCCGCGCGCCCTCGGCGATCTCCACCCGCAGCGTGCGGTTCGCGACGTTCTCCACCACCGTGTAGGCCCCGATGCGCTGGGCGGGCTGCGTTCCGAGACCGAAGGCCGGCAGGAAATCGGGACGGAGCTGGACGGCCGCGGGGAGCGTGTTGGCGAAGCGGACGAAGGCCGATCCGCGCGGCGGCGCCGGCTCGTAGACCTGGCCCTGCGCGAAAGCCCAGGCGGGTGCAAGGGCGGAGACGCAGGCCAGCAGGGCGCGGCGCGTCATGCCACCGCCCTCCGCAACTCCTCCAGAAAGGCCCGCGGCGTCATCGCCGCGCGCTGCCAGCTCTGGTTGTTGGGAAGCCCCATCATGTCGCCCTCGATGTGGTTCCAGACGATGACGCGCGGCCGCCGCAGCCGGAACTCGCTGCCGCGAAGATACTCCACCAGCGCCGCATAGGGGCCGATGTTGTTGGGCCGCCAGGCGAGGCCCACCGGCCGCATGATCTGGTTGGACAGAACCGGCTGGAAGCCGAAGCGTGGCTGCACATTGCTGGTGCCCACCACCTGCACATCCGCCACGTCGTCCTCCAGCAGCCCGCCGGCCGGGCCCGGCGCGAGCTCTCGGATCGGCGACTCCTCGGGGCCGTAGTTCGCGCGCTGGGCCGGCGGCAGGAAGGGCAGCAGATCGCCCGCGGCGAGGCGCATCATCCGGAACTCGCCCAGCGCCGTGCCGGGGCGGGAGCTCGGCGGCAGGCGCAGGCGGGAGAGCATGTCCGTCGCGGTGCGCACGGCCGCGAGCTCCGCGCCCACCGGCGTCCAGTGCGTGTCCGTGCGAAAGAAGAGAGGCCAGTGCGGGTCGCGCGCCGCGGCTTCCCGGAAGGCCGTGTCGAGATCCGGAACCAGGGCGCCCGCTCGGCCGAGCTCTGCCGCCACCGTGCCGTATCGGCGATCCACCTCCGGCGAGACGCGCATGCCGTCCGGAAGGAAGCGGCGATACACCCGCCCCTTCGAAGGCAGAAGCAGGATCACGGTCTCGATCCCGCCGCGCTTGAGGATGCCGATCGCCTCCGCCTGCATCTGCAGCACCTGGCGCAGCGCCCCGGCGTCCAGCCGGTCGAGCCGGTCCCAGAGCGGGAACAGCCAGCCCTCGCGTCCGACCACGGCGAGCGATTGGGAAGCCGGCTGGGCCGAGGCCGGGCGAATCAGGCCCGCAGCGGGAAGCGCGAGCCCGGCCCGCCGCCCGAGGTGGAAATCCGGCCTGGCGAGCACCGCCTCCGGCGATGCGAGGGAGCGCCGCGCCATCGCGATCACACCGACCGCTCGCGCAGACGGCGGGCCGCCCTGCGCCGCAGGATCCAGTACAAGGGCGCCGCCAGCAGCACCAGCGCGCCCGCCAGCAGCAGCAGCAGCGCATAGGGGTTGTTGCCGAGGTAGTAGTCCGGCCACATCCAGGGCGGCAGGCTGCCCACCGTGTAGGTGGACCCCACGCGGAAGGCCTGCACCCGCCCGCCCGACAGCAGCGCGAGATCGCCCTGCACGCGCGGGAGCTGCTCGGGGTCGCGCAGCGCGGTCAGCATCGCCTCCATGCCTTCGGGGCTCGATCCCGTCAGCGCCACCACCGAGCGGCCGGAGCGCAGCGGGCTCTCGAAGGCCAGCAGCGCGCCCAGCGCCTCGCCCGGCGCGGCGAGCTGCGCCGCCACGCGCTCGAGCTGCGCGCGCCGCTCGCCGCCGAAAAGGTTGCGGAAATCGCCCAGCCCGTCGTTGAGCTGCACGGTGAGGCGATTGCCCTCGAGCTGGATCGGCCCGTCGCGCAGCAGCGCGCCCAGCGCCGGCTGGCGGCCGAGCGCGCCGAACACCATCAGGTCGCGGTCCGCCACCTCGTTCAGCGCGTTGGGGCGCACCACCTGCAGCCCGATGGGCGGATAGCCCACGATGGCGGCGAGCCGGCCGAGCAGCGTGAAGGCGGCCTCCAGCTCGCCCGCGCTCGGGCGCTCGGGCACCACCACGGCGCTCTGCGCGAAGTCGGCGTATTTCGTGAACGGGAAGCCCGAGCTGACGAAATGCGCGAGGTTGGGCAGCACCGCGAAGCGGTGCGCGCTGCTGATGTCGATGGTGCTGTCGCTGTCCACCGCGGCGCGGATGTCGCCCGGCACGGCCACGCAGTCGCCGCGGTGCAGCGGGCGCATGTCGAAGCGAAGCTGCAGCTCGTTCTGGCCGAAGATGAGGTAGGGCGGGATGCCCACCACCGCCTGGCCCCGTTCGGAACCCACGATGCGCTGCCGCAGCCAGTTGAGCGGCCAGCCCGGATCGGCCTCGCGCAGCGGCAGCGAGCGGAGGAACACGTCGTTCACCGCCACGTCGAGGCGCGACACCGCCACGTCCATCACCGGCCCGGGCGGGGCGCGGAAGCGGATGTCGGCGGGCAGGGGCCGGCCGCGCCAGGTGTAGAGGTCGGGCGCGGTGCGGAAGGGCACCGCGATCGGCCCGGGCACATAGCCGAAGGCCTGCAGCTCCGAAGGGTCCACGATCTCGCCGAAGCGCACCGGGCGGTCGGCGCGCAGCCAGCGCGGCGCGTCATAGGGCTGGCGGGGCGGGATGTTCTGCGCCTGCACCAGCGCGATCTCGCCGGTCAGCGCCTCGCGCCCCACCGCGAGCGCGGTGGCGGCGGCCACCGCCTCCAGCCCGGTGCGCCCGGCGATGACGAGCAGCAGGCCGAAGGGATCGTTCGGGTTGTTCACCACCGCGAGCGTCGGGCCGTCGATGCGCGGCAGCGCGAGGCCGGCCGGCGTGTCCAGCCCGGCCACCACCACCACGCCGTTGCCGCGCGGCGGAAGCTGCGAGCCCACGGGGAAGCTCGCGCCCCGGTAGTCCGCCTGGATGGCGAACCAGGAGGTGGCGATGGCCGCCGCGCGGACGATCTCGTTGCTCGCCGTCTCGGGGAGGATGATGGGCAGCACCAGCGGCTCGCGCAGCAGGCGCGGGTCGAAGAAGGGCTCCGGCAGCCGCGCCAGGTCGCGCACCACGGGCAGGCGCTCCAGCGTCAGCGCGAGGGTGGAGGTGTCGGAGATGGAGCTCCACAGCAGGCCCGAGAGCGGGTCGTTGCACTCGATGGCGTAGCGGCCGGAGAAGCGGAAGTTCAGCCGGTTCGCGTCCGAGAAGAAGGCCGGGTTGATCGGGAACTCGAGCGGGCCGAAGGCGGGGCGGTTCCGGTCGGGCTGGATGGCGCCGATGAACTGCTCGTTCAGCGTGATGGCGATCTGGCTCAGCTCGGGGATCAGCGCGGGCGAGGTGGCGCCCTGCAGCACCAGCGAGGCCTGCGTCACCACCTCGTCGCCGCGCACGCCGAACAGAACGCCCTGCAGGTCGGACACGCCGCGCAGTTGCATCGGCCCGCGCAGGCCGAGCTGGCGCAGGGTGCGCACCTCCTGCCGCACGCCGGTGGTCTGCCCCGTCGCCAGCTCGTCGGGCCGGCCGAAGCCCGGGCCGGGCGCGGCGGGCGCGAGGGTCGGCGGCGCCGGGCTCGCCGGGGCGGGGGCGAGGTTGAGCGGAACCGGCGTCACGGGGTTGAACGGGGTGGGGCCGCCGCCCGGCTGGGCCGGCGGTGCGACGGCCGGGGGCGCGGGGGCCGGGGCGAGCTGGACGGGCGCGACCGGGGCGGGCGCGGGCCGGGCGGGCGCCGCGGCCGGCGGGGCCGCGGGCGCGGCGGCCCCGGGCGGAGGCGGCAGCGGCGGCAGCGGCGGCGGCTGGAGCTGCGCGGCGGCGCCGGCGGGCAGCAGCAGCAGGCCGAGACCGAGGG
>JBKBSR010000297.1:0-4130 GCA_046291055.1 Roseococcus sp. | reverse complement strand
CCCGGTGGCATCGCCCGCGAGGGCGCTGCCACCGGGCCGCGCGCATGAGGCGGAGAGGCAGCAGCGTGACATGACGGACAGCATCTTCCTCGCCGGGCTTGCGGGCCTCGTCGTCGCCGCGATCCTCGTGGGCATCGCCTTCTCGCAGGCCGCCGTCGTGCAGCGCGCGCTGCTGGGGGTGGACCGCTTCTCGACGGTGATCGGCCAGCTCTTCTCCTGGACCATCCTGCTGCTGACGGCGGCCATCGTCTATGAGGTGTTCGCCCGGCGCTTCTTCAGCGCGCCGACGAACTGGGGCTACGACGTGCAGTACATGCTCTACGGCACGCTGTTCATGTTCGCCGGCGCCTACACCCTCAGCCGCAACGGCCATGTCCGCGGCGACTTCCTCTATCGGATGATGGCCCCGCGGCGCCAGGCGATGCTCGACCTCCTGCTCTACATCCTGTTCTTCTTCCCGGCGATCTTCGCCTTCATGGTGGCCGGCTTCCACTTCTTCGAACTGAGCTACGTGCAGAACGAGCGCAGCATGTTCAGCCCCTCGGGCCCGATCATCTGGCCCTTCAAGGGGATCATCCCCGTGGTCGGCGCCATCATGCTGCTGCAGGGCCTCGTCGAGACGGTGCGCTGCGTGCGCTGCATCCGGGAAGGCGCTTGGCCCCAGCGCCTGCACGACGTGCAGGAGCTCGACCAGATCCTGCTCGCCGAGGCCGCCGAGCGCGACCCGGAGGAGCTGGCCCGCATCCTCGCCGAGCAGGGCGAGGACGCCATCGTGCACAAGAACCCCTGAGCCCCGAACGCCCATGACCGACGCCGCGCTGGGGCTCACGCAGCTCCTCCTGTTCCTCTTCTTCATCCTGCTGGGTTTCCCCATCGCCTTCACGCTGATGGCGATGGGGCTGTTCTTCGGCTACCTCGGCATGGGCGAGCGGATCTTCGACCTGCTGATCCAGCGCACCTACGCCGTGATGTCGAGCGACGTGCTGATCAGCGTGCCGCTCTTCGTCTTCATGGGCTACATCATCGAGCGCGCGAACATCCTGGACCGCCTGTTCCGCTCGCTGCAGATGGCCTCGGGCAACATCCCGGGCTCGCTCGCGGTGGCCACACTCGCCACCTGCGCGCTCTTCGCCACCGCGACGGGCATCGTCGGGGCGGTGGTGACGCTGATGGGGCTGCTCGCCTTCCCGGCCATGCTGCGCGCGGGCTACGACGTGAAGCTGGCGGCGGGCGTGGTGTGCGCGGGCGGCTGCCTCGGCATCCTCATCCCGCCCTCCATCATGCTGATCCTCTATGGCGCGACGGCGGGCGTGTCGGTGGTGCAGCTCTACGCCGCGGCCTTCATCCCGGGCGTCTTCCTCGCGGGCATGTATGTCGCCTACGCCGTCGGCATCGCCATCGTGAAGCCCTCCGTCGCGCCGCGCCTGCCGCCCGAGGCGGTGGCCGTGCCCTTCCGCGTCATCCTGTGGAACCTGCTCACCAGCTTCTTCCCCCTGGCGCTGCTCATCGCCATGGTGCTGGGCGCGATCCTGATGGGCCTCGCGACACCGTCGGAGGCCGCGGCCATGGGTTCGCTGGGCGCCGTGCTGCTCGCCATCGCCTATCGCGCCTTCACCTTCGAGAAGCTGAAGGAGAGCGTCTTCCTCACCGCGCGCACCAGCGCGATGGTGTGCTGGCTCTTCGTGGGCAGCTACATCTTCTCCTCGGTGTTCGGCTATCTCGGCGGGCAGAGCGTGGTCGAGGAGTTCGTGAAGAGCCTGCCGCTCAACACCTTCACCTTCATGCTGCTGGCCCAGGCCATCATCTTCATCCTCGGCTGGCCGCTGGAGTGGACGGAGATCATCGTGATCTTCGTGCCGATCTTCCTGCCGCTGCTCGACGATTTCGGCGTGGACCCGCTCTTCTTCGGCATCCTGATCGCGCTGAACCTGCAGACGAGCTTCCTCTCGCCGCCTGTCGCCATGGCCGCCTTCTACCTCAAGGGCGTGGCGCCGAAGCATGTGCGGCTGGAGGACATCTTCCGCGGCTGCATGCCCTTCATCTACATCGTCGTGCTCACGATGTTCCTCGTGTACATGTTCCCGGGCATGGTCACCTGGCTGCCCGAGACGCTCTATGGCGGCCAGTCCGGCCCGCCGCCCGTCTCGATCGAAGCCCCGCCCGAGGGAGGCTTCCAGGAGGAGGAAATCCCGGAACTCCCGCCGCTGCGATGAGCGAGGCGCTGGCGGCCGCGCTGGCCGAGGCCTGGGAGCAGGGCGAGGCGCTCGCCCCCCTGCCGCCCGAGATGGCCCCTGCCGATGTCGCGGCGGGGGAGGAGGTGGCGGCGGCGCTGGTGGAACGGCTCGGCCAGCCGGTGATCGGCATGCGCCTCGCCCCCGCACCCGGGGGGCGCTGGGTGGCCGCGCCGCTGCTGGGGCCGCGACTGCTGCGCGCGGCCACGCCGGTGGCGCTGCCGGCGCTGCGCCATCCGCGCGTCTCGGCCGCGGTGATCGGGGTCCTGGCCGCCCCGCTCGCGGAGGGGCCGCCCAGCTTCTCGGCGCTGCACCCGGCGTTGGATGTCGCGGCCGACCGCTACCGCGACGGACCGGCCGATGCGGCGCAGGCAGTGGCCGATCTCGCCTCCCTCGGACTGCTGCTGGCCGGCAAGCCTCGGCCGGGCGTGCTGCCCGAGCGCGCCGAGGCCCGCATCGGCCCCACGGGGACACGGCCCCGCCCGGTGCAGGAGGCGCTCTCTGCGCTGATGGAGCAGGCCGCGGCGGCGGGCCGGCACTGGGGCGGGCTGCCGGCCGGGGCGCTGCTGGTGTTGGCCGGGCTTGGCGGCACGCGCGCGGCCGCGCCGGGGAAATGGTCCGCCGCCATCGGCGGGGTGGGGCGCGTCAGCGCGGTGCTGACCGGCTCAGTGGACCAGCCAGCTCAGCAGGGCGAGGCCCCATAGGCCGAGTGCCAGCAGCGCCACCCGCTCGGCGTGCCAGTAAAGGCGGTCGCGCAGGATGGCGCCGAGCCGGGCCTGCATCTCCGCCCGCGCCAAGCGCCCGCGCGGCACCCCGGCGGAGCGCAGCATCGCATAGACCTCGGAGTGGCGCAGGTTACGATAGGGGGCACGCCAGCCGGCCAGCACCAGGCCGAAGACCAGGAAGGCGATCATCTGCGCCCCGATCCTGAAGGACAGGGTGAGGTCGTAGGACAGCGCCAGCATCACGGTCATGACCGCGAGCCCGGTGAAGGCGCAGGCGCGCCGGATGGAGACATCGGCGAAGCTCCGCAACGTCTCGTCCATGTGGTCCACCCCCCAGGGCGCCGGATTCCACGATGGAGGAAATGGTGGCAGCGGGCTTCCCGCCCAGACCCTGCGGGAAAATGAAAACCGCGTCATGCGGCGCGGTGGCGCATCATCCCATGCGGGCGAGTACGGCGAGGCCCGTCAGCGCCGCCGCGCCGGCCAGCCAGACCGTCAGCGCCGCTTCCTCGCTGAGTTTCAGCAGGCGCTCGGCCAGGGCGGCCGGCACGGCCGAGAGCAGCAGCGTGCCGGTCGAGACGATCATGGAGGCGCCGTAGAACACGATCTCCGGCGTCACCGGCAGCATCTCGGGAAGCCAGACGGGGTGGAAGAAGGCCACATACATCAGCGCCGGGCTGATCAGCCCGTGCAGCAGGCAGGTGGCGACGATCAGAGTGAAGGCGGTCTCGCGCGTCATGGCCTCAGCCTCCGGCCGCAGGGGCCAAGCGGGGGGCGAGGCCCGCGCCGATCATGGACAGCCCGATCACCCAGCGCAGCGCGAACAGCCAGCAGCAGGCCACGAGCGGCAGCCACATGGGGGTGACGTAGCTCGGCACCAGCCAGCGCGCCGCGGCGACCGGCACGGCGGTGAGCCAGCGGAAGCCGCGGAAGATGTAGTTGGGGTGCTCGGGCGGCAGGAAGGCGGACATCAGGAAACGCCCGATGCAGGCCCAGCCCAGCAGGGCGAGCAGGTAGTTCACGATCCAGAAGGGCAGGTGCCCGAGCACGAAATCGTTCATGGCGCACCGGGTGAAGCAGGCCGGCGGCTTGCGCGCAACCGGACAAGGAAAGGGGGCCCCGTCGCCAGGGCCCCCCGCTTCTCGAGGGCGGTGCCGCCGGGCGCGCGCCCGGC
>JBKBSR010000296.1:0-4184 GCA_046291055.1 Roseococcus sp. | reverse complement strand
GTGCACGTCCACCACGCCGGGGATCAGGTAATCCCCCTCGCAGTCCAGCGCGCCCGGATGGTGGGCGCGGCCGGGCTGGATGTCGGCGATCACGCCGCCCTTGAGGTGCAGCGTGCCCTCGATCACCCCGTCCTCCAGCACCAGGCGGGCGTGGGTGAGGGTGAGTTCCTCGAGGCGGGGGGCGATGTGGTCCGGCATCAGGCCGCGGGTTCTAGCGGTTCCACGGCGTGAAGGCGATCCGCCACGCGGTCGCGCAGCTCGGTGTCATGGAAGATTCCCAGGATGGCCGTGCCGGCCTGCTTCGCTTCGGCGATCAGCGCCGCCACGACAGCGCGGTTGGCGGCGTCGAGGCTCGCCGTCGGCTCGTCCAGCAGCAGCACCGTGCTGGGCGCGATGAAGCCGCGCGCGAGGTTCACCCGCTGCTGCTCGCCGCCCGAGAAGGTGGCGGGGGGCAGGTGGTGCAGCCGCTCGGGCAGGTTCAGCCGGGCGAGCAGGGCGGCCGCGCGCGCCCGCGCCTCGGCCCGCCCCGCCCCGCGCGCCAGCAGCGGCGCGGCCACGATGTCGAGGGCGGGCACGCGCGGGATCACGCGCAGGAACTGCGAGACATGGCCGAGCGTCTCGGCGCGCACCTCGCGCACGGTGCGCGCATCGGCCGCCGCGAGGTCGAGCATCGCGCCGCGGTGGCGGATCAGGATGCGCCCCGCGCCCGCGCCGTAGTTGCCGGCCACGCAGCGCAGCAGGGTGGATTTCCCCGCCCCCGAGGGCCCCGCCAGCGCCACGCATTCGCCGGGCATGAGCGCGAGGGATTCGCCGCGCAGCACCGGGAAGCTCACGCCGCCCTGCAGGTGCAGGGTGAAGCCCTTGGCCAGCCCCTCGACCACCAGCACCGGGCTCATGCGGCCAGCACCGAGGCGACGAGGAGCTGCGTGTAGGGGTGCTGCGGATCGTCCAGCACGCGGTCGGCCAGCCCTTCCTCCACGATGCGGCCCTGGCGCATCACCACGATGCGGTGCGCGAGCAGCCGGGCGGCGGCGATGTCGTGCGTCACCAGCAGCACGGCGAGGCCGAGCTCCTCCACCAGGGCGCGGATGAGGTCGAGCAGCTTCGCCTGCACGCTGACGTCGAGCCCGCCCGTGGGTTCGTCCATGAAGACGAGGCGCGGGCGGGTGACGAGGCAGCGCGCGATCTGCAGCCGCTGCTGCATGCCGCCCGAGAAGTGCCGCGGCGGATCGTCGAGCCGGGCGGGGTCGAGCTCCACCCGCGCCATCCATTCGGCCGCCGCGGCGCGGATGCTCCCGTAATGGCGCGCGCCGGCGGCCATCAGCCGCTCGCCGATGTTCGCCCCGGCCGAGACGCCCATGCGCAGCCCGTCGCGCGGGTTCTGGTGCACATGCCCCCATTCGGAGCGCGCGATGCGCCGCCGCTCGGCCTCGGAGAGCGCGTGCACATCGAGCGCCGCACCCGCCGCGTCGCGGTAGAGCACGCGCCCCGCCTCGGGCCGCGCGAGGCCGGAGAGCGCGCGCAGCAGGGTGGATTTGCCCGAGCCGCTCTCGCCCACCACCGCCACCACCTCGCCCGGCCACAGGGAGAGGGAGACGCCATCGAGGGCGCGCAGCGCGCCGAAGCGCAGCACGAGGCCCTCGGCCTGCAGCAGCGGGCTCATCGCGCGGCCCTCGCCGCGGCCTCGGCGCAGGCGTCGGTGTCGGAGCAGACGAACATCCGCCCGCCGCGGTCGTCGGTCACGATCTCGTCGAGGTAGTGCGTCGTGCTGCCGCACAGCGCGCAAGGGTGGGGTGCGCGCATGGGCGCGAAGGGGTGGTCGTCGAAGTCGAGGCTCCTCACCGGCGTGTGGGGCGGCACCGCGTAGATCTTCTTCTCGCGCCCCGCGCCGAAGAGCAGCAGCGCCGGGTTGCGGTCGAGCTTCGGGTTGTCGAAGCCCGGGATGGGCGAGGGCGACATGAGGTAGCGCCCGTTCACCAGCACCGGATGGTTGTACGAGGAGGCGCTCTCGCCCTGCTGGGCGATGTCCTCGTAGAGCTTCACCTGCGCGAGGCTGTAGTCGGCCAGCGCGTGCAGGCGGCGCGTCTCGGCAAGCCGGGGTTCGAGGCGGAAGAGCGGCTCGGGCATCGGCACCTGGAAGACGAGGATCTGGTCCTCGCGCAGCGGGCGTTCGGGGATGCGGTGGCGCGTCTGGATCACCGTGGCCTCGCCGGTGCGGGTGGTGGTGGCCACCCCCGCGGTGCGCGCGAAGAAGCGGCGGATGGAGACGGCGTTGGTGGTGTCGTCCGCGCCCTGGTCGATCACCTTCAGCACGTCCGAGGGGCCGAGGATGCTGGCGGTGACCTGGATGCCCCCCGTGCCCCAGCCGTAGGGCAGCGGCATCTCGCGCGCGCCGAAGGGGATCTGGTGGCCGGGGATGGCGATGGCCTTGAGGATGGCGCGGCGGATCATCCGCTTCGTCGCCTCGTCGAGATAGGCGAAGTTGTAGTGGGGGTCTCGCGTCATTCGGCGGCCTCCGCGCGCGGGGCGGCGCGCTCGGCCTCGAAGCGGGCGCGGATGCTGCGCAGCTTCTCGAGCTCGCTCTGGAAATCCACGTGGTGGGGCAGCTTCAGGTGCTCGACGAAGCCTGTGGCCTCCACATTGTCGGCGTGCAGCAGCACGAACTCCTCGTCCTGGGCGGGGGCCGTCGCGTCCTCGCCGAGTTCCCGCGCCATCAGGGCGCGGTCCACCAGCGCCATGGCCATGGCCTTGCGCTCGCCATGGCCGAGCGCGAGGCCGTAGCCGCGGGTGAACTGCGGCGGCGCATCGCCCGCGCCGGCGAACTGGTTCACCATCTGGCACTCCGTCACCGTCACCTCGCCGATGGAGACGGGAAAGCCGAGCTCGGGCGGGCAGAGCACCACCTCCGCCTCGCCCATGCGCAGCTCCGCCACGAAGGGGTGGGCGTTGCCGTAGCCGCGCTGCGTTGAGTAGCCGAGGCCGAGCAGGAAGCCCTCGTCGCCGCGCGCGAGCGCCTGCAGCCGCAGCGCCCGCGGGGCGGGAAAGCGCAGCGGCTCGCGCGTCAGGTCGGGCGGCGGAGCCTCCTCGCCCGCGGCTTCGCGGCGCATCAGCCCCTCCTCCGCCAGGATCTCCGAGACGCGCGGCATGGGGCCCGCGCCCGCCTCGGCCTCGGGGGCGGGGGGCGGCGGGGGCGCGCCCTCGGCGGCGAGGGCGAAGTCGAGCAGCCGGTGGGTGTAGTCGAAGGTAGGGCCCAGCACCTGGCCGCCGGGCAGATCCTTGTAGGTGGCGCTGATGCGGCGCAGCACGCGCATCCGCCCCGTGTCCAGCGGCTCGGCCGGGGCGAAGCGCGGCAGCGTGGTGCGATAGGCGCGCAGCAGGAAGGCGGCCTCGATCAGATCGCCGCGCGCCTGCTTGATGGCGAGCGCGGCGAGGCCGCGATCATGGCAGCTTCCTTCCGCCATCACCCGGTCCACGGCCAGGGAGAGCTGCTGCTCGATCTGCGCGAGGCCGAGTTCCGGCACGGAAGGGTCGCCGCGCCGGGCGGCGGCCAGCCAGGCATGGGCGGCCTCGATGGCGGCCTCGCCGCCCTTCACCGCGACATACATCAGCCCTCCTCCGCGATGCGCAGCGTGCGCGGGAAGGCGGCGAGCGCATCCCCCGCCGCCAGCACCAGGTCCACCCCGCGGGGGAAGCGCGCGGCGTTCGCCGCCCATTGCGCCGGGAAATCCGCGGGCAGCCCAGCGACGGCCAGGCGATGCGCCTGCGCGATGCCCGGGCCGGAGAGGCGCCAGCCCGCCCCGGGCCGCAGCGCCTCGACCTGGGCGATCAGCGTCGCCCCCTCCTGCGGCGCCTCGTCGCTGCCGGCGCGCAGCCGGGCGAGCGGGGGCATGGCGCCGGTGGCCAGCAGGAAGGCGGCCTCCTCCGGCGCGGCGAGGAGGGGCGCGCCGGTGTGGAAGGCGATCCAGCCGCGCGCCTCCTCGGGCGCATCGGTCCAGAGCGGGGTGTCGGCATCGGCGAGCGCCAGCAGCACCGCGGCGGCGGCGGGGGCGAGCGGGGGCGGCGCGTCGGGGGCGGCGGCGAGGCGCCGCACGGTCCCGGGGCGCACCCTGGCCTCCCCCCCCACCCAGCAGACGGCCTGGGCCGATCGGAAAAAAGTCGTGTGGGGGAAGAGGGGGTTTTTTGTT
>JBKBSR010000295.1:0-4203 GCA_046291055.1 Roseococcus sp. | reverse complement strand
AACTGGCGGACAGGGTGGGATTCGAACCCACGATACGGCTCATCACCGTATACGCACTTTCCAGGCGCGCGCCTTCGACCGCTCGGCCACCTGTCCGCGAGGCGCCCATGTCTAGGCTGCCGCAACCGCGGCTGCAAGGCGGGCCGCGCCCGGGGAGACCTCCGCGAAACGCCGCTGGCGGCGGGGCCTGGCGGGCCGCGCGCCTTTGGTCGGGTGGAAGCGCCCGGCGGTCGTGGCCGGATGGAGCACCCCCTCGGCGGGCGCGCGAAACTCCGCCCCGCGCCGGGTTTCGGCACGCCGCGCGGGCCGCTGCGCAGACCGATACCGATCCGGTGGAGGGCCGGATGATCGCCACGCCCGCGGCGCCAGCCCTCGCGACAATGTAACATCTTGCATGCAGCGCCAGGCCAGGGCACACCCCGCCCATGCCCCGCCAGGACCACCGCCTCGCCCAGGAGCTGCGCGCGCGCATCTTCGCCGCCGCGCTGCCCGCCGGCACGCGGCTGGCTGAAATCCCGCTGGCCGCCGCGCTCGGCGTCTCGCGCACGCCGCTGCGCCTCGCGCTGGCGCAGCTCGAGGCCGAAGGGCTGGTCGAGCCCGCGCCGGGCGGCGGCTTTCTCGTGCGCCGCTTCACCCTGCCCGAGATCGAGGACGCCATCGCCGTGCGCGGCCAGCTCGAAGGCATGGCCGCGCGGCTGCTGGCCGAACAAGGCCTTCCCCCCGCCACCCGCCGCGCGCTGGAGGCCTGCCTCGCCGCCGGCGACTCCGCGCTCGACCACCCTGCCCTGGATGCCGCAGCTCTCGCCGCCTATGGCGAGATGAACGACCGGCTGCATGCAACCATCCGCGACGCGGCGGGCAACGCCGCGCTGGACCGCGCGCTGGCCGCCGTCACCGCCCTGCCCTTCGCCTCCGCCTCCGCGCTCGTGCCGCACGAGGCGAGCGCGCGCGAACGCCACGCCCTGCTGCGCCACGCGCACCATCAGCACCACCTGCTGGTCGAGGCGCTGGCCGCCGGCCAGGGCGCCCGCGCCGAGGCGCTGATGCGCGAGCATGCCGAGAATGCGCGCCGCAACCTCCGCCTGATCCTCGCCGCCGGCGCACCCGCCGTGGCGGGGCTGATCGCCGCCGCCTGAACCGGGAAAGGAAACGCCATGAACACGCCCCCCTTCCGCGCCGACCATGTGGGCTCGCTGCTGCGCCCGCCCGCCCTGCGCGAGGCGCGCGCCGCCCGCGCCGAGGGCCGGATCAGCGCCGAGGCCCTGCGCGCGATCGAGGACGCCGCCATCCGAGACGCCATCGCGCAGCAGAAGGCCATCGGCCTCAAGGCGGTGACGGATGGCGAGTATCGCCGCGCCTTCTGGCATTTCGACTTCCTGGCGAAGCTCGGCGGCGTCGAGATGTACGAGGCCGACCAGGGCATCCAGTTCAAGGGCGGCCAGACCAAGGCCTATGGCCTCAAGGTCACCGCCCCCATCCGCTACCAGCCCCATCCCTTCGTGGCCGACTACGCCTTCCTCCACGCCAACGCCGGCGGCGCCGCGCCGAAGCTCACCATCCCCTCGCCCTCGGTGCTGCATTTCCGCGGCGGGCGCCGGGCGGTGGATTCCCACACCTATCCGGACATGGACGGGTTCTTCGCCGATCTGGGCGACGCCTACGCCGCCGCCGTGGCGGATTTCGCCGCCGCCGGCTGCCGCTACCTGCAGCTCGACGAGGTGAACATCGCCTATCTCTGCGACCCGGAGCAGATCGCGGCCCTCAAGGCCCGCGGCGAGGAAACGGAGGGGCTGCTCGAGCGCTACGCCGCGCTGATCAACCGCGCCATCGCGAACCGCCCGGCCGACATGTTCGTCTCCATGCATCTCTGCCGCGGCAATTTCCGCTCCATGCACATCGCCTCCGGCGGCTACGATCCGGTGGCCGAGGTGCTGTTCAACGGCATCAACGTGGACGCCTACTTCATGGAGTATGATGACGAGCGCTCGGGCAGCTTCGCCCCGCTGCGCTTCCTGCCCAGGGGCAAGACGGTGGTGCTCGGCCTCGTCACCTCCAAGCGCGGCGCGCTCGAGAGCAAGGACCTGCTCAAGCGCCGCATCGAGGAGGCGGCGCGCCACGCGCCGCTCGAGCAGCTCGCGATCTCCCCGCAATGCGGCTTCGCCTCCACCGAGGAGGGCAACCTCCTCACCGTCGAGGAGCAGTGGGCGAAGCTGAGGCTCTGCGTGGAGGTGGCCGAGGAGGTGTGGGGGTAGGGCGGGGCGTGCCCCGCCCCGCTACCCGTCCACCGTCGCGCCCGTCTCGCGCACCAGGCGGCCCCATTTCTCCGCCTCGGCGCGGGCGAAGGCGGCGAACTCCTCGGGCGTGCCGCCGCGCACGAAGGCGCCCTGGCTGGTCAGCAGCTCGCGCGTCGCGGGCTCGCGCAGCACCGCGTCCACCTCGGCCGCCAGCCGCGCCGTGCGCTCGCGCGGGGTAGCCGCATGGGTGCACAGGCTCATCCAGGTGGCCGAGAGGAAGCCAGGCACCCCCTGCTCGATCAGCGTGGGCAGCTCGGGCAGCATCGACAGCCGCTCGCTGTGCGCCACCCCGATGCCCTTGAGCCGCCCGTCCCGGATGAAGGGCGCGATGGAGACGGCCGCGTCGAACATCGCCTGCGTCTGCCCCGCCACGATGGATGTCAGCGCCGGGGCGGAGCCGCCGAAGGGCACGCTCGTCACCTCGCCGCCATTGGCCATGGCGCGGAACATGGCGATGGAGAGGTGCGAGGGCGTGCCCACCCCCGCATTGGCGAAGGCGAAGCCCGCGCCGCGGCTGCGCGTCAGCGCCGCCAGCTCCTGCGCGGTGTTCGCCGGCACCGAAGGATGCACCGCGAGCACGAGCGGAATCACGCTGATCAGCGAGGCGAAGCTGAAGTCGCGGAACGGGTCGTAGGGCAGGTTGCGATAGAGGCTCGGGTTGATGGCGATGGGCCCCGAGGGCGTGGCGAAGACCGTGTGCCCGTCGGGCGGCGCCTGCAGGAAGGCCTGCACCGCCACGATGCCGTTGGCGCCGGGGCGGTTCTCCACCACCACGGGCTGGCCCCAGCGCTCCTGCAGGCGCTGGGCCACCCGCCGCGCCTGCGCGTCGGCCGAACCGCCGGCCGAGACGGGCACGATGAAGCGCAGCGGGCGCGAGGGGAAGGCCTCCTGCGCGCGGGCGGCCGGGATGAGGGCGGGCGCGCCGAGCAGCGCGGCGAGGTGGCGGCGACGGAGGGTCATTGGAGCGTCTCCCGGGGCTCGAAGCGGCCCGTCGTTGCGGGCCCGCCGCCATATGCGGAGCGCCCCCGCCGCCGGCAAGGCCCAGGGTCCGCGCCCCGCGCGCGGGGATCCGTCCTCGAAGACGATGTTGCGCTCGCGAATGATGCGGCCCCGCTTCCCGTGCTCGGCCGCCGCATGCGCGCGCCTGCCGCTCAGGCCCGCGAGCAGGGAAGGGCGGCGCATCGTCGTTACTCCGGGTCTGGAAGGCCGGGGAGTCCTTCCCTAATGAAGCGGGTGCGGCGCGGGCTTCCAGCGCCGGAAAGGTCGCCCCGGCGCCACCCGCGCGCCGCCTGCCCGGCGAATGAGCGGAGGCGCCGCCGGGCGCGCCCCGATTGACCAGAGAGGAGGCCGCATGGCCGAGGAAGAGGTGACGCTCCAGGGCGCGATCCGCGAGAAGCTGGTCCGCGCCAAGGAGCAATGGGCGCGCGAGGGCCGCCTTCTCACGGGCGAGACGGCCTCGCCCCAGGAGCAGCGCCTGCCCCCCGGGCAGCGCCTGGTGCAGGATTTCCCGGTCCTCGACCTCGGGGTGCAGCCCGATGTGCGGCCCGAGCGCTGGCGGCTGCGCCTGGAGGGGCTGGTGGAGGAGCGCGTGGCGCTGGACTGGGACGCCTTCATGGCCCTGCCCCAGCGCGACTGGACGAACGACATCCACTGCGTCACCGCCTGGAGCCGCTACGACAATCTCTGGCGCGGGGTGGCGGCGCGGGATCTGCTGATGCTCGCCCGGCCGAAGCCCGAGGCGCGCTTCGTGGTGTTCCACTCCTATGACGGCTACACCACCAACGTCCCGCTCGCGGTCTTCGCCGCCGAGGACGCGCTGGTGGCCCACTCCTGGAACGGCGCGCCGCTTTCGCGCCAGCATGGCGGGCCGGCGCGCATCGTCATCCCGCGCTACTATTTCTGGAAGAGC
>JBKBSR010000294.1:0-4245 GCA_046291055.1 Roseococcus sp. | reverse complement strand
GCTCGCGGTCTTCGCCGCCGAGGACGCGCTGGTGGCCCACTCCTGGAACGGCGCGCCGCTTTCGCGCCAGCATGGCGGGCCGGCGCGCATCGTCATCCCGCGCTACTATTTCTGGAAGAGCGCGAAATGGGTCACGCGCATCGAGCTGCTGGCCGAGGACCGGCCGGGCTTCTGGGAGGTGCGCGGCTACCACAACAACGCCGACCCCTGGCGGGAGGAACGCTATGGCTGAGCCCCCCCGCCGCGCCCTCATCGGCGCCGCGCTGCTGGCCCCCGCCGCCGCGCGCGCGGCCGAGCGCACCGCCTTCGACTTCGCCTTCACCGCGCTGGAGGGCGGGCCGCTGCCCCTCTCCGAGTTCCGCGGCCGGGTGCTGCTGGTGGTGAACACCGCGAGCTTCTGCGGCTTCACCCCGCAATACGCCGCGCTGCAGCGCCTGCACGACCGCTACGAGGCGCGCGGGCTCGTGGTGCTCGGCGTGCCCTCCAACGACTTCAACCAGGAGAGCACCGACGCGCGGCGCGTGCGCGAGTTCTGCGACACCATGTTCGGCATCACCTTCCCCATGGCGGGGCTGAACCATGTGCGCGGCCCGAACGCCCATCCCTTCTTCGCCTGGGCGGCCGAGCGGGCGGGGCCGGTGCGCTGGAACTTCCACAAATACCTGGTGGCGCGCGACGGGCGGCGCGTGACGGGCTTCGCCACCCGCGTCGCCCCCGATGCGCCGGAGCTGCTGCGCGCCATCGAGCAGGCGCTCTCCGCCCCCGCGGGGGCGTGACGCGCTGGCGGGACTCCGCGCCCGCTCCTATATGACGGCAAGGAGAAACCGCCCGCCCATGGCCCGCATCGAGATCGACCACCGCACGCGGACCGGCGCGGCCCGCCACCCCGAGAAGGCCCACCGCCCGGACAATCCGATCCAGCGCAAGCCCGCCTGGATCCGCGTGAAGGCCCCCACCCACCCCGTCTATCACGAGACCCGCGCCCTGATGCGCGAGAACCGCCTCGTCACCGTCTGCGAGGAGGCGGCCTGCCCCAACATCGGCGAATGCTGGTCGCAGCGCCACGCCACCATGATGATCATGGGCGAGACCTGCACGCGCGCCTGCTCCTTCTGCAACGTCGCCACCGGCATCCCCCGCCCGCTGGACGCCGACGAACCCCGCCGCGTGGCCGAGGCGGTGGGCCGGCTCGGGCTCGCGCATGTCGTCGTCACCAGCGTGGACCGCGACGACCTGAAGGATGGCGGCGCCGCCCATTTCGCCGAGACGATCCGCGCCATCCGCGCCGCCTCGCCCGGCACCACCATCGAGGTGCTCACCCCCGATTTCCTGCGCAAGGAGGGCGCGCTGGAGGTGGTGGTCGAGGCCCGGCCCGACGTGTTCAACCACAACCTGGAGACCGTGCCGCGCCTGTATCCCAGCATCCGGCCCGGGGCGCGCTACTACCACTCGCTGCGCCTGCTCGACCGCGTGAAGCAGCTCGATCCCGGGATCTTCACCAAGTCGGGCCTCATGGTCGGGCTCGGCGAGGAGCGGCTGGAGGTGCAGCAGGTGATGGACGACCTGCGCTCGGCCGAGGTGGATTTCCTCACCATCGGCCAGTACCTCCAGCCCACGGTGAAGCACGCCGCGGTGGCCCGCTTCGTCGAGCCGGCGGAGTTCGAGGACTACGCCGCGCTGGCCCGCGCCAAGGGCTTCCTGCTCGTCTCCGCCTCGCCGCTCACCCGCAGCTCCTACCACGCGGACCGGGACTTCGCGGCGCTGCGCGCGGCCCGCGCCAAGGCCCTGGCGGCGGCCTGATGCCCACCCACGCCGAGCGGCGCATCCTGCGCCACACGCCCGAGGAGATCTTCCAGCTCGTGGCGGATGTGCACCGCTATCCGGAATTCCTGCCTTGGTGCGTGGGCGCGCGCGTGCTCTCGCGCGACGAGACGAAGCTGGTGGCGGACCTCACCATCGGCTTCAGGATGATCCGCGAGACCTTCCGCAGCGAGGTCACGCTGCAGCGGCCGCATCTCGTGCAAGTGCGCTACCTCGACGGGCCCTTCCGCTACCTGAACAACACATGGAAGCTCATGCCCGCGCCGCAGGGCACGGAGGTGGACTTCTTCGTGGACTTCGAGTTCCGCTCGCGCCTGCTGCAGGGGCTGATCGGCACCGTGTTCAACGAGGCGACGCGGCTGATGGTGCGCGCCTTCGAGCGTCGCGCCATGCACCTCTACGGGCGCAACTCGGCCCTGCGCGCCGCCCCAGCGCCCGCGCCCGAGCCCGCCCCGCCCGACCCCGCCCCCCTGCCCACGCCGGGCGGCGGCTGATACGGGCGGCCTGACCTCACGCCGCTATGAGGCGTCAGAACAGCCGCTGCCCGGGCGGATAGGGGATCACGATCTCCTGCGGGTGGGCGAGGTTGAGCATGGCCCGCGCCCGCTCCTCGAGCTGGTCGCGGTCGAGCTGCTGGCCGCGCAGCGCGTTCACGCGCCGCTCCGCCGCCTCGCGCTCCTCGCGCGCGGCGGCGAGCGCCCGGCGCGCCTCGGCGAGCTCGATCTCGAGCGCCTGGTAGGTCATCAGGCCGCGCTCGCCATGCTGCGCGTGCCAGACGAAGAAGCCCGAGAGCCCGAGCAGCAGCGCGGGCGCCAGAAGCGCCTTCACGGCGCGGCCCATCCAGCGGCCGACACTCCCGACACCCATGATGGCCTGAACCCCCTCTGCGGACCCCCGCCCGCGGCGTCAGGGAATCACCATCCGTGCGCGGTGGCAAGCGCCGTCCCGGCCCGCCCCGGCGGCATCGGCCGCGCCGATGCCGCGCATCGGCGCGCCGGCGTTGCGAAGAAGGGCCGGGCGGGCGCAGGCTTCCCGGCGCGGGCGGCCGGATAGGCGGCCACCCGCCATGAAGGAGGTTGCGATGAAGGGCTTCACCCTCGGCCTGCTCTGCGGGGCCGGTTCCGCGATGCTGCTGGGCGCGGGGCTCGCGCTGGCCCAGGCACCGGTGATCCCGGCGCTCTCGGGCAATATCGGCGGCCTGAACGACGGGCGTTTCTTCCGGGTGTTCTGCACGAACAGCCAGGGCAATGTGGACACATCGAAGCGCCTCACGGTGTATCGCGAGCAGGGCAACCCGAACACGCCCGCCGCCTCGGTGCAGTGCCAGTGATCCGCACGGCGTCGCCTCGGCGGCGCCGCCTGCGCCCCGCCCCGCGCGGTGCGCTGAGGCGTCCGCCCTGCGGCGCGCCGCCGGGGGTCAGCGCCTGAGGATGGTGCGCCCCGCGTAGCGCGCCGCGGGGCCCAGATCCTGCTCGATGCGGATGAGCTGGTTGTACTTGGCCAGCCGGTCGGACCGGCTGAGCGAGCCGGTCTTGATCTGCCCGCAATTGGTGGCCACCGCGAGGTCGGCGATGGTGGCGTCCTCCGTCTCGCCGGAGCGGTGGGACATCACGGCCGTGTAGCCCGCGCGATGCGCCGTCTCCACCGCCTCCAGCGTCTCGGTGAGCGTGCCGATCTGGTTCACCTTGACCAGGATGGAGTTGGCGGTGCGCCGCTCGATGCCGAGGCGCAGCCGCTCTGGGTTGGTCACGAA
Source organism: Roseococcus sp. (assembly GCA_046291055.1). GTDB lineage: Bacteria > Pseudomonadota > Alphaproteobacteria > Acetobacterales > Acetobacteraceae > Roseococcus. Next base: position 671 of record JBKBSR010000294.1, on the reverse strand, counting down.
CAGATCGTCGCCGACGAGCTGGATCTTCCCGCCTAGCCGCTCGGTCAGCTGCTTCCAGCCCTCCCAGTCGTCCTCGGCCATGCCGTCCTCGATGGAGATGATGGGCCAGCGGGCGCAGAGGCCCTCGAGGTAGTCCACCATCCCCGCGGCATCGAGCGTCTTCCCCTCGCCCGCCAGCACATACGTCCCGTCCTGGTGGAACTCGGTGGCGGCGCAGTCCAGGGCGAGCATCACCTCCTCGCCCAGCCGGTGGCCGGCCTTCTCGCAGGCCTTGGCGATGAAGCCCAGCGCCTCGTCGGCCGAGCCGATGTTGGGCGCGAAGCCGCCCTCGTCGCCCACATTGGTGTTGTGGTGCGCCTCGTGCAGCGCCTTCTTCAGCGCGGCGAAGATTTCCGCGCCGATGCGCGCCGCATCCGCCCCCGTGCCGGCGGCCACCGGCATGATCATGAATTCCTGGATGTCGATCGGGTTGTCCGCGTGCTTGCCGCCGTTGATGATGTTCATCATCGGCACCGGCAGGGTGCGCGCGAAGACGCCGCCCACATAGCGGTAGAGCGGCAGCCCGTGCGCCTCGGCCGCCGCCTTCGCCACGGCGAGGCTGACGGCGAGGATGGCGTTGGCCCCCAGCCGCGCCTTGTTGGGCGTGCCGTCGAGCGCGATCATCGCCTCGT
>JBKBSR010000293.1:0-4260 GCA_046291055.1 Roseococcus sp. | reverse complement strand
TAGTTGCGGAACCCGTCCGCCTCCGGCTCCAGCACCTTGAAGCTCTCGGCGTCCGTCATCTCGGCGGTGGCGTCGGTGCGGCCCGGGGTGAAGCGCACGCTCACCTCGTGGCCGGCCGCCTTGGCCGCCGCCTCGACCGCCGCGCAGCCGCCGAGCACGATGAGGTCGGCGAGCGAGATCTGCTTGCCGCCCGTGGCGGAGGCGTTGAAGGCCTTCTGGATCTCCTCGAGCTTCGCCAGCACCACCTTGAGCTGCTCGGGCTCGTTCGCCTCCCAGCCGTTCTGCGGCGCGAGGCGGATGCGCGCGCCGTTCGCCCCGCCGCGGCGGTCGGAGCCGCGGAAGGTCGAGGCCGAGGCCCAGGCCGTCTTGACGAGCTGCGCCACCGAGAGGCCGGAGGCGAGGAGCTTCGCCTTCAGCGCCGCGATGTCGGCCTCGTCCACCAGCGGATGCGTCACCGGCGGGACGGGGTCCTGCCAGATCAGATCCTCCTTCGGCACGAGCGGGCCGAGGTAGCGGGACTTCGGCCCCATGTCGCGGTGCGTCAGCTTGAACCAGGCGCGGGCGAAGGCGTCCGCGAACTGGTCGGGGTTCTTGTGGAAGCGCTCGGAGATGGGCCGGTAGATCGGGTCCATCTTCATCGCCATGTCCGCCGTCGTCATGATGGGCGGGTGGCGCTTCGTGGGGTCGTGCGCGTCCGGCACCAGGGTGTGCGCCGCGGGATCGGTCGGAATCCACTGCCAGGCGCCGGCCGGGCTCTTGGTGAGCTGCCAGTCGTAGCCGAGCAGCATGTCGAAGTAGCCGTTGTCCCACTTCGTCGGGTTCGGGGTCCAGGCGCCCTCGATGCCCGAGGTGATGGCGTCACCGCCCTTGCCCGACTTCCAGGTGCTGATCCAGCCGAGGCCCATCTGGTGCAGCGGCGCGCCCTCGGGCTCGCGGCCCACATGCTCGGCCGGGCCCGCGCCGTGGCACTTGCCGAAGGTGTGGCCGCCGGCCGTCAGCGCCACCGTCTCCTCGTCGTTCATCGCCATGCGCGCGAAGGTCTCGCGGATGTCGCGGGCGGAGGCGAGCGGGTCGGGGTTGCCGTTCGGGCCCTCGGGATTGACGTAGATGAGGCCCATCTGCACGGCGGCCAGCGGGTTCTCGAGCTCGCGGTCGCCCGAGTAGCGCATGTCGCCGAGCCAGGTGTCCTCCTTGCCCCAGTAGATGTCCTCCTCGGGCTCCCAGATGTCCACGCGCCCGCCGCCGAAGCCGAAGGGCTTGAGGCCCATGTGCTCGAGCGCGCAGTTGCCCGCGAAGATGAACAGGTCGGCCCAGGAGATCTTGTTGCCGTACTTCTGCTTCACCGGCCAGAGCAGGCGGCGCGCCTTGTCGAGGTTGGCGTTGTCGGGCCAGGAGTTCTCGGGCGCGAAGCGATGCGCGCCGTTGGAGGCGCCGCCGCGTCCGTCGGCCGTGCGGTAGGTGCCCGCCGCGTGCCAGGCCATGCGGATGAAGAGCGGGCCGTAATGGCCCCAGTCGGCCGGCCACCAGTCCTGCGAGGTGGTCATGACCTTGAAGATGTCCTGCTTCAAGGCCTCGAGGTCGAGCTTCCTGAACTCCTCGGCGTAGTTGAACGCCTCGCCCATCGGGTTCGACTTGGCCGAATGCTGGCTGAGGATGCGCAGGTTGAGCTGGTTGGGCCACCAGTCACGGTTGCTGCGCGTGCTGAAGCGCGCCGCCGTGGGCCTGCCATGCATCACGGGGCATTTGCCCATGCCCTGACCGCTGTGTCCGTCCATGGTTCTCTCCGTTGCTGGCGAAGCTGCACCGGGGGCCGGACGGGCCGGCTGGCCGCCCTGACCCCCGCATCGCCCGGAGGGTTTAGCGGCAAGCGCGCCATAAAGGAAAGCGCAGGATTGCGACAGTTGCGATAGATGCACACTATCAGAGTGTCATCCCGCCCGCGCCGCCATGAACCTCCGCGACCTTCGCTACCTCCTCGCCCTTGTCGAGCACGGGCATGTGCGCCGCGCCGCCGAGGCCTGCGGCGTGAGCCAGCCCACCCTCTCGGTGCAGCTCCGCAAGCTCGAGGAGCAGCTCGGCCTCACCCTGTTCGAGCGGGCGAGCAAGGGCGTCACCCCCACCGCCGCCTGCCGGCGGCTGCTCGGCCATGTGCGCGCGGCGGTGGCGGAGGCGGATGCCATCTACGCCGCGGCGCGCAGCCTGCGCGATCCGCTCTCGGGCCCCTTCCGGCTGGGCATCATCCCCACCCTCGCGCCCTATCTGCTGCCCCTCGTCTTCGCCCCGCTGCGCGAGGCGCTGCCCGCGCTGGAGGTGGAGCCCTGGGAGGACCAGACCGCCGCCCTGCTCGAGCGGCTGCGCGCGCATGAGCTGGACGCCGCGCTGCTCGCCACCGAGGCGGAGGGGCCGGAGCTGCTGAGCCGCGTGTTGTTCGAGGAGCCCTTCTTCGCCGCCCTCTCGCCCGAGCACCCGCTCGCCCAGCGCGAGCGCATCGCGGAGGAGGAGCTGGCCCCCGACATGCTGGTGCTGGCCGACGGGCATTGCCTGCGCGACCAGGCGCTGGCCGCCTGCGGCCGGGCCGGCGCGCTGGGTGGGCCGCTGCGCGCGGCGAGCCTCTCCACCCTGCTGAACATGGTGGCGGCGGGCTACGGCACCACGCTGATCCCGGCGCTGGCCGCCGGGGCGGCGCAGGATGCGGGGCTGGTGCTGCGCCCGCTGGCCGCGCGCACGGCGCGCACCGTGCGCATCGTCTGGCGCGCGCAGTTCCCGCGCCGGGCGGCGGTGGAGGCGGTGGGCGAGGTGATCGCGGGCCGCCTCGCGGGCTTCGCCGCCGCGGCCGCCGAGGGGCGGATCTAGCCCCCGCCCCGCCGGAAGGGTTGGACCAGAAGGCGCGGCAGCGTCTGCTCCTCCGCCGCGCGCCAGCCCCGCACGCCGAGCACCAGCTCCCCCTCCCAGCGCCCGCGCCAGGTGCCGAAGAGCCGGTCCCACACCGAGAGGCAGAAGCCGTAATGGCTGTTCGTCTCCTCCTCGCGCTCGCTGTGGTGGATGCGGTGCAGGCGGGGCGTGACGATCACCAGCGCCAGCGCGCGGTCCAGCGCGGGCGGCAGGCGGATGGCCGCGTGCTCGAACAGGCTCGCGGCGTTGAGGATGATCTCGAAGGCGAGGACGCCTTCCGGCGGCGCGCCGAGGGCCGCCGCGGCCGCCATCTTCACCAGCATGGACAGCCAGATCTCGACGGGGTGGAAGCGCAGCCCCGTGGTCGCGTCCATCTCCGGGTCGGCGTGGTGGACGCGGTGCAGCGCCCACAGCGCGGGCACGGCATGGAAGACGCGGTGCTGGAGGTAGATCAGCAGGTCGAACGCCACCACCGTCAGCGGCAGCGAGGCCCAGAGGGGCAGGTCCAGCCGGTTCATCAGCCCGAGATCGGCGCGCTGGGCCCAGAAGGCCGCCCCCACCGCCGCCAGCGGCAGGGTGAGGCGCACCAGCACCGCGCCCAGCGCCACCAGGCCGAGATTCGCCACCCAGCGCCGCGCGCCCAGCGGGCTCGGGCCGCCCCAGGGGATGATCCGCTCCGCCAGCAGCAGCAGCGCCAGCACGCCGAGAAAGGCGGCGAGGCGCCAGGTCGCTTCGCTCTCCATGCGCCCGATGTGGGGCGCGGCGCGCCGCTTGCTACTCCGCCGCCTCCGCGAGCCGCCCCCAGCGCGGGTTCACCAGCGGCGAATGCGCCCCCAGCGCGCGGCGCGCCGCCCAGTATTCCTCGGCCAGCCGGTCCACCAGCCGCGCGGCCGGCAGCACCTCGCGCACGCCGCCCACGCTCTGCCCCGCGCCCCAGATGTCCTTCCAGCGCTTCTTGCGGTCCGAGGCGAAGCTCATCTGGGACTTGTCGCCGCTCTCGAGATTGTCCGGATCGAGACCGGCCCGGCGCAGCGAGGGTTTGAGGTAGTTCCCGTGCACGCCGGTGATGAGGTTCGTGTAGACGATGTCCTCCGCCCCGCATTCGGTGATCATGCGCTTGTAGTCCTCCACCGCCCGGGCCTCGTCGGTGGCGATGAAGGCGGTGCCCATGTAGGCGAAGTCGGCCCCCATCGCCTCGGCGGCGAGGATGCTGCGCCCATGCGCGATGGCGCCCGAGAGGGCGATGGGCCCCTCGAACCAGGCGCGCGTCTCCTGCAGCAGCGCGAAGGGGGATTGCGCGCCGGCATGCCCGCCCGCGCCGGCCGCCACCAGCACCAGCCCGTCCGCCCCCTTCTCGATGGCCTTGTG
>JBKBSR010000292.1:0-4261 GCA_046291055.1 Roseococcus sp. | reverse complement strand
GTCCCTCGGGCAGCAGCCCAGCGGACTTGAGCAGGATCTGCGCCGCCCCCACCCCCATCACGCCGGGCAAGGTCCAGCCCGGGATGGGCAGGGGCCGCTCGATCGCGCCCGGGCAGAGCAGCAGCACCCCCGCCCGCGCACGATGCGCCACCCCGCCCTCGGACCAGGTGACGGTGCGGTCCTCCTCCACCGCCCAGAGGGTGGCGCCGAAGCGGGCCTCGGCGCCTGAGGCGCGGAAGGCCTTGATCAGCCGCAGCCCCTCGCGCGCCTGGGCCGAGCCCGGGGCGCGGGGCTCCGGGCGATAGAAGCCGCCCACCGCGCGGTGCACCTGGCCGCCGGGGGCGGGGTTCTCATCGAGCAGAAGCGCCTCGATGCCGCGCGCCCGCGCCTCCAGGGCCGCGGCCATGCCGGCAGGACCAGCGCCGAGGATGAGGAGCGGAACCTGCCTCACACGGCCTCCCGCGCGCCCCGCTGGGCGGCGGCGCGCATCCCCGGCGTGACAGGGACGAGGCAGGCCTGGCGGTTCGGCACGCCCTCGATCTCCACGAGGCAGTCGAAGCAGGCACCCATGAGGCAGAGGGGCCCGCGCGGCGCGCCGCTGACCGGGGTCTCGCGGAAGGCGGCGATGCCGGCGGCCAGCAGCGCTGCGGCGAGCGGCTCGCCCGCCCGGGCGGGGATCTCGCGGCCTTCCCAGGCGATGATGCAGTCGGTGGGGCCGCTGCGGCGAAACATGCTCACCAGCGCCGCGCCGGCCCGCAATCGAGATGCACGAAGCCGTCGCGACGGTACAGCCCCACGCCGCCCGTCTGCATGTCGGCCGCCGCGCGGGCGATGCCCAGCGCCTCGCGCCCCGGCAGGCGGCAATCCGCAGCCATGCCCGACATGTGCAGCGAAGCGCGGCTGACCCGGCGCGATTGGCGCGCGCGGTTCGCATTGGTTTCGGGGGTGCGGTAGCCGCTGATCACCAGCCAGGCCTCGTCCGAGCCCAGCCGCTCGCGCACCGCAGCCAGCACGTCGAAGAGGCGCGGGTCCATGGGCGTCGCCTCGTCCATGCCCGGATCGCGCATGATGGCGTCCAGCCGGCGCAGCGCTTCGCGATCGTAGCGGCCCTCGCGCCAGTAGATCCCGTCGAAGCTGTCGCCCGTCTGCACGCGGCGGATGGCGATGCGGCGGGTGGCGCCGCTGAGCGCCTGGGCCAGGGCCGGCGCGGCGATGAAGGTGGTGGCGAGCCCCCCCGCGCCGGCGAGGAAGGCGCGGCGCGTGGCGATGCCGGCCTCGGGGCAGGAGAAGCCCTCCAGCCCCTCGCAGACCGGGCAGGCATGGGCGAAGAGCCGCATCGCTCAGGCCCGCGCGACGACCGCCCGCGGGCTGCGCGCCTCCATGGCGCGAACATAGGCGTCGTCGAGTCCGTAGAGGTCGGGGCGGGATCTCACCCGTCCGTTCTCCACCAGCACCGTGTCGTAATGGAGGCGGATGGGGAGTTGGCGGCGCAGGGCGGCGGTGATGGTCTGCCGGCTGGCGAGGGTGCGGTCCACCCGCTCGCGGTTCCAGCCTTCCGTCCCCTCCAGCAGCAGCATGAGCAGGTCCATCGGCCGCTCGAGGCGGATGCAGCCGGAGGAATAGGCGCGGTCGGCGCGGCGGAAGAGATGCCGCTCGGGCGTGTCGTGCAGGAAGATGTCGTCGTTGTTGGGCATGTTGAACTTGATCCGGCCGAGCGCGTTGGCGTCGCCAGCGTCCTGGCGGATGAAGAAGGGGAAGCGTTCGGGGTTCACCGCGCGCCAGTTCACCGTGGTGGGGTCCACCTCCACCACCTGGCCGTCCACCCGCTGGAAGATGCGGAAGCCGCGGGCCTGCAGCGAGGTCGGGTCGCGCTGCAGGCGCGGCAGAAGGTCCTCGCGCGCGTTGCGCTGCGGCACGCCCCAGGGGGGGTTGAACTGCACCGATGTCATGCGCGTCACGATCATGGGCGTGGCGCGGGCCGGGCGGCCCACCACCACCGCCATGTCCATGATCACGCGCCCCTCCTCGATCACCGCGAGGCGGAAATCGGGGACGTTCACCTCCACGCGGCGCTCCCGTGCGGGCGCGGCCACGCCGCGGCGCATGTCCAGCGCGGCGCGGAGCTGGTTCACGCCCGCCTCCACGGGCCGGTTCAGCGCCGCCACGGTCACGGGGCCGACGCGGCCCGTGGGATCTATCCCGCGCTCGGCCTGGAAGCGGCGCACCGCGGCCTGGAGGCGCTCGTCATAGACCGGGCCCTCGCCCGGGTTGGCGGCGAAAGCCGGATCGGTGAGCGCCAAGCGCTGACGCATGGGCGGCACGCGCGCGGGGTCTGTCGCGCCAGGCTCGAGGATGCGGCCCTGGATCTCGGGCACGCGCGGCCAGGCATTGCCCGCGCGCGCCCGGGCGGCGGCCAGGGCCGCCTTGAGCGGGGCCATGTCAGGATGCTGCAGGGATGCGCGCTCGATCACCTCGGCCGGCTCGGCGGCCTCGATGATCTGCTCGAACCAGCGCAGCAGCGCCGCCGGGTTGGCCTCGCGGCGGATGTCCACGCGCCCCTGCGGGACACCCGCCCGCCCCTGCACCAGATCGGTCAGCGCGCCGGCGGCGGCGGAGGCGATCTGCTGCGCGTCGGGTGTCACGCCGGGGGTCAAGCCATACCAGCGCGGGTCGAGCCCATCCTCCTCCAGCCGGAGCAGACGCTCGCCCAGCCGGCGCAGGGCCTCGGGCCCGGCGGCCAGGGTGCGCGTGGGCGCAGGGGCCGCCGGGGCGGGCGCCTGGGCGCGGGCCGCGCTGGGCGCGGCGGCGAGGGCGAGGAGGCCCCCGAGGACAACACGGCGATCCATGCGCAGGTCTCTGATCTCGCCTTCCAGGGTTCTCTACACAGGCGCGCGCCGCGTCGCCAAGGGCTTACGCGGCCGCCCTGCCGGGGAATCTCGGCCCGAAGCGGCGGGCCGAGAAGGGATCGAGCGCGGCGTCCAGCGCGCCGCGGGCGATCATCGGGGCGAGCAGCCGCGCATGCGCGGCCGCGAGCGTCACCCCGGAATGGCAGTTGGCCGTGAAGGCGCCGGGGAAACGCTCCGAGGCGTCATAGACCGGAAGCCCATCGGGCGCCATCACCCGCAGCGCCGACCAGGCCCGGACGATGTTGAGCCGCGCGATCCAGGGCAGGCAGCGCACCGCGCGATCGGCGATGGCGGCCATCACCTCGGCCTTCTGCGAGAGGTCGAACCCCGCCTCCTCGTGGGAATCGCCGATCATCAGCGTGCCCTCGGGCGTCTGGCGGATGGTGGTGGTGGGCAGGGGCAGCACCTCGCGCGCGCGTTCGGTGACCAGGATCTGCCCGCGCTGCGGCCGCACCGGCGCGGAGAGGCCGAACAGCGGCGCGAGCACCGCGTTGCCGAGCCCGGCGGCCAGCACCACCACCCCGGCGCGGAACACCCCGGCGGGCGTCTCCAGCCGGAAATCATGCGGAGCGGCGCTGGCCCCGGTCACCCCGGCATGCGGCACATAGCGCCCGCCGAGCGCCGTGAAGGCGCCGTGCAGCGCATGCAACAGGTTCAGCGGGTTGGCGTGGCCGTCGTAGGGGGTGAAGGAGGCGCCCGCCACCTCGGGGCCGAGGCCGGGGAGCATCTGCTCCAGTTCCCGGCGGTCCAGCATCCGGTAGTCGTAGCCGTGGTTTCCGGCCTCGGCCTTCATCCGGGCCATGCGGTCCGCGCGCTCCTGCATCTCGGCATCCGAGAGGCAGAGGTGCAGCCCGCCCGGCTGGCTGAGGCCGCAGTCGAGCCCCGTGGCGGCGGCGAGATCGCCCGCCAGCGCCGCCCAGCCCTCGGCCGAGGCGCGGGTCCAGCGCTGGTAGTGCGGCGCGCCGAGCCCCTTGGACTGCACCCAGACCAGCCCGAAATTCCCGCGCGAGGCGCGCAGCGCCACATCGCCCTCGTCGAGCAGCGTGGTGGCCAGCCCCTCGCGCTGCAGGCCATAGGCGATGGCCGCGCCCACCAGGCCCCCGCCCACCACGATCGCGTCCGCCATCGGTTCCCCCTCGCGCGTGCCAAGGCAGGAAGCACCCGCCCGGCGCGCCGCGCAAGGGCGGCGTTGACGCAGGGCCCGCCCGCGCGCGAGCCTGCGGCCATGAGCACGCCGCACACGCCCGGCCGCCGCAACAGCGCGCTCTGGGCCGCGCTCGCCGAGGCCCGCGACCGCTACGCGGCCTGCCACCCCGAAAGCGCGGCCGCCCATGCCGCGGCGCGCCAGGCCCTGC
>JBKBSR010000291.1:0-4265 GCA_046291055.1 Roseococcus sp. | reverse complement strand
GCTCGATCGCCGCCCACTGCACGTCGCTCAGCCAGAACAGGCGCGACACCGTCCATCCCCCGCCGTTTGGCAGGGTGAATCACCGCGACGCACCTACGTCAATTGGGTACAGACCCTAACCGATGGGGGAATGGGGGCCAACCGCAACGGAGGATCAAATCGGGTTCGTCCGGGCCTAGCCTAACCGATGGGGGAATGGGGGCCAACCGCAACCCGACCGCATCAACCAGATGAACAACCTCTAAGCCTAACCGATGGGGGAATGGGGGCCAACCGCAACCTGCCGCCGCGACGCGACTGCCGACCAGGAAGCCTAACCGATGGGGGAATGGGGGCCAACCGCAACTGCTCGATGGGCAGACGCTCGACCGTCCCGAGCCTAACCGATGGGGGAATGGGGGCCAACCGCGCCTCTCCCCGACTCGCCGCCGCCCCGGCTAGGCTTCGATCAGGGGGCCGCGCGTGGCGGTAACCCCTTACCCCGCCGCGCTGCCGCTGCCGCTGCGCGCCGGGTTCCCTTCATGCGCGAACTCCGGCACCAAGCGCGAGAGCTGGGCCAGGGCCAGCCGCACCTGCCCCGCCCGGGCCGAGGCCGCGATCTCCTCCAGCGCGCGCCCCACCAGCGCGAGGTCGGCGGTGCGCGGCGTGGCCACCAGCAGCCCGGGGAAGCGGGTGGGCCGCGGCGGCTCCTGCCCGTGGAACAGCTCCTCGTAGAGCTTCTCGCCCGGGCGCAGCCCGGTGAAGCGGATCTCCACATCCACATCCGGCCGCAGCCCCGCGAGGCGGATCATGCGCCGGGCGAGGTCCACGATCTTCACCGGCTCGCCCATGTCGAGCACGAAGATGCCGCCCTCGCGCAGCTCGCGCTGCACATCCGCAAGGCCCGGGGCGGTCTCCTCCCCTGCGGCCGGATCGAGCGGCGGCGCGCCATCGGCCGCGCCCACCACGGCGGCCTGCAGCACCAGCCCCACCGCCTCGCGCACCGTCATGAAGTATCGCCGCATGTCGGGGTGCGTCACGGTCAGCGGCCCGCCGCGTTCGAGCTGGCGGCGGAACAGCGGCACCACGCTGCCCGTGGAGCCCAGCACATTGCCGAAGCGCACGGTGATGCAGCGCATGCCGCCCTCGCCGGCGCGGGCCAGCTTGTCCAGCGCCTGGCAGTACATCTCCGCCAGGCGCTTTGTCGCGCCCATCACGCTGGTGGGGTTCACCGCCTTGTCGGTGGAGATGAACACCATCAGCCCGCAGCCCGCCGCGCGCGCCGCCTCGGCCACCACGCGGGTGCCGAAGGCGTTGGTCAGCACGCCCTCCAGCGGGTCCGCCTCCACCATCGGCACATGCTTGAGCGCGGCGGCGTGGAAGACGAGCTCGGGCCGCGCCTCCTCCATGATGCGGCGGATGCGCGCCTCGTCGCGGATGTCGGCCAGCACGGCGCGGCGCGGCGCCTCGGGGTGGCGTTCGCGCAGCTCGAGGTCGATCTCGTAGAGCGCGTATTCCCCGTGGTCGAGCAGGGTCAGCATGGCGGGCCCCAGCGCCGCCACCTGGCGCGAGAGCTCGCCGCCGATGGTGCCGCCCGCGCCGGTGATCAGCACGCGCCGCCCCTGCACGAGGCGCGCCATGCCCTCGCGGTCCAGCGGCGCCTGCGGCCGATCAAGCAGCTCCTCGATGGAGACGGGGCGCAGGTCGAGGCGCGGGCCCTCAAGCCCGTCGCGCGCGGCGTGCGCCAGCGCGGTGGGCTGGGGCGCGGCGCGCACCGCCACCCCGTGCCGGTCCGCAGCGTCGAGCAGCGCGGCGAGCGGCGGCCCGGCGAGGTCGGGCGAGGCGAGGACGAGGATCTGCGGCAGCCGCCCCTCGGCGCGCAGCCGCTCCAGCACCGCCTCGGCCTCCTCGATGGCGCCGAGGATGGGGTGGCCCTGGATGCGCCGCCCCGCCTGGCGCGTGCGGCGGGTGAGGATGCCCATGATGCGGTAGGGCGGCTTGCGCGCGCGGGCGAGGGCGGAGGCGAAGACGTCCACCTGGTCGGCGCTGCCGGCCACCAGCACGGCGGGCGCGCCCGCCATCTCCATGGCGCGGCGCAGCGCCTGGGCGCGGCTGGCGAGGCGCGGCGCGCCCAGCAGCGCGGCCAGCACCATGGCGTGCAGCACCGGAAAGGCCGGGTTGTCGCCATGCCAGGCATCGGCCGCGCGCAGCAGCCAGAAGAAGGCCAGGGCGGTGAGCAGGGCGGCGGCCAGCACCGCCAGCAGGTCGCGCAGCCCGGCGAAGCGCCAATACTGTTTGTGCAGGCCGAGCGCCCAGGCGATGGGCAGCAGCGTGGCCACCGCGAGCGCCGTCCCGCCCCACCACCAGGACGGCGCGGGCCAGTTCCCCGGCCCCGCGAGCCAGAGCGCGGCGGGCAGGGACAGGGCGGCCAGCCCCGCGTCCAGCGCGAAGTTCAGGATGTGCCGGGCCGGCGGGGTCTGGGCCATCACGCCAGCTATAGAGGCAAGCGGCCGCGCCGCCAAAGCGCCCGGCGCAAACCGGCCCCCGCCCGGCCGCGCGCCGCCCGCGGCATCACGCCAGCAACTCCCGATACAGCGCGACCAGCCGCGCCGCCTCGGCCGGCCAGCCCCATTCGCCCCGCGCCGCCCGCCAGCCCGCCTCGCCCAGCGCCGCCCGCCGCGCGGGATCGGCCAGCTCGGCCACGGCGGCGGCGATGGCGGCGGGCTCCGTCACGTCCACCAGCAGGCCGCAGCCCGCGCCGCGCACGATCTCGGCCACCGGGGGCGCGAAGCCGGGCGCGATGACGGGCAGGCCCAGCGCCATGCCGTCGAACAGCTTGTGCGGCAGGGCGAGGCGGTGGTTCTCCTCGCCCGGCTGGAACAGGATCAGGTTCGCATCCGCCTCGGCCGCGGCGCGGGCCAGCGCGGCCTCGGCCGGCATCCAGCCCGCGATCTCGATGCGCCCGGCCAGGCCGCGCCGCGCCGCCTCGGCGCGGAAGGCCGCCTCGCTGCCGTCGGTGAAGCGGCCGATCACGAGCAGCCGGGTGTCCGGCGGGCAGAGGGCGAGGGCGGCCAGCATCTGCGGCCAGCCGCGCTTCACCCCGATGGCGCCGAGGTGCAGCAGCGTCAGCGGGCCCGGCCCATGGGCGCGGCGCGGCAGGCCCTCGGGGACGAGGGCGTGGTTGCGCACCTCCACCTGCCGGGCCGGGCGCGGGAAATCCGCCGAGAGACCCGATTTCGCATGCACCAGCGCATCGGCCCGCGCGGCGATGGCGCGCAGCCCGACGCCGAGCAGGAGACGGCCGAGGGGGCGCAGCGGCCGCGGCAGCCGCGCATCGAGCCGCGAGGGGTAGTGCTCGTGCACGTCCAGCACCGCCCGCGCGCCCAGCCGCCGCGCCGCCAGCACCGCGAGCACCCAGGCGTCGGGCTCGGAGGCGTGGATGACGGCCGGCCGCAGCGCCAGCACGCGCCGCCACAGCGGCCGCCAGATGGCCCGGCGCGAGGGCGCGGCGATGGTCTCGATCTCCACGCCCGCCACGGGCGGCAAGGCCCCGCCCGGACCACGGCAGAGATGCAGCACCCGGAAGCCGGCGGCCGCCAGCGCCGCCCCCTCCTTGCGGACCACGCGCATGTCGTCCGGCGGATGGGCGGCGGAGAGCAGCAGGATCAGCGCAGACATGATTCCACCGTCTCGACGAAGCGGCGCGCCAGCAGCCGCCGGTCGAAGCGCCGCAGCGCGAGCGCCCGCGCCGCCTCGCCCATCGCCGCGCGCCGCGCGGGCGCATCGGCCAGGCGCTGCAGCGCATCGGCCAGCGCCGCCGCATCGCCGGGGGGAACCGTCTCGCCCGCGCCCTCGGCCAGCAGCCGCGCCGCCTCGCCCGGCAGGTTGGAGAGCACGGGCAGCCCGGCGGCCAGGTAGTCCATCAGCTTGTTCGGCGCCGTCCATTCCGCGAAGGCGGGCACGGGGGCGAGGCAGAGCAGCCCCGCCTGGCTGCCCGCCAGCAGCCCGGCCAGTTCCCGCTTGGGCAGCGGGTCGAGGAAGCCGATGTTGGGCAGCCCCCGCGCGGCGGCGACCAGGGCGGGCTTCTCGCCCCCCTCGCCGACCAGCAGCAGCCGCCAGCGCCGCTCGCCCCGCCGGGCGAGTTCCCGCGCCGCCTCGACCAGCAGGCCGAGCCCGTTCGCCACCCCATGCGCCCCGGCATAGACGGCGAGGAGCTCATGGCTGCCCGCCGCCTCGGGCCGCCAGGGCGGGATCTGCGGCCCGAACAGGTCGAGGTCGCAGCCCTG
>JBKBSR010000290.1:0-4287 GCA_046291055.1 Roseococcus sp. | reverse complement strand
CACAATGCCCCCCCCTGGCTCGCCACCGGCGGCATGGGCGATGTGCTGGCCGGGGCGGCGGCGGCGCTGCTCGCCCAGGGAATGCCCGCCTTCGAGGCCGCCGCCGCCGCCGCCTGGTGGCAGGGCGCGGCGGCCCGGCGCCTGGGGCGCGGGATGATCGCGGAGGCTCTCGCCGACGCCATCACCCCCGTTTGAAAGCTGATTTCCTTGACGCGCGGCGCGCCGCGCCCGCAACCTTCTCTCAACCGGCCGGCGGTCATTCCAGGCAGGGGCAGAGGAGGCGAGGGCATGGCGGTTGCGAGGGCGCGAAGGGCCGGAGAGAAGGGCGCCCGCTGGCGCCAGGCCGCGGGGGCGCTGGCGCTGGTGGCGGCGCTGGCCGCCTGCGCGCCGCAGGCCGATCCCGCCTCGGTGGCGGGCTTCCGCCAGGCCGTGGCCACCGGCAACTACCAGGCGGCCACCAACATCGCCACCGCCATGGCCCGCCCCGACAGCAGCGGCCGCGGCACGGAGCTGCTGTGGTCGCTCAACGCCGGCGCCGCCGCGCTGCACGCGCAGGACCACTCCCGCAGCGTGACCATGCTGGACGGCGCGGAGGAGCTGATGCGCGGGGTGGAAGAGGCCGGGCTGAACTTCGGCCAGACCTACCGCTTCGGCGCCTATGACGCGGTGATGGTGAACGCCTACAAGGCGATGGCCATGCTCGGCCGCGGCGACCGCGACAACGCCCGCGTCGAGATGAACCGCATGGAGGAACGCCAGGCGCGCACCGTCCAGCGTTTCCGCGACCAGATCAGCGCCGCCCAGCAGGCGGCCGAGCAGCAGGCGGCGAGCGACCCGAACCGCGCCCAGGCGCTGCAGAACGCCCAGAACAGCCCCGAGGTGCGCGAGCAGCTCCAGGCGCTCGACCGCTGGCGCAGCTACCAGCCCTTCGTGAACCCCGCCGGCACCTATCTGCGCGGCGTGTTCCTGCTCAACAGCGGCGTGCCCGGCGACGCCGAGGCCGCGCGCAACGCCTTCGAGCGCGTGGCGGGCATCGCCGGCAACCCGCGCGTGGTGGCCGAGGATCTGGCCATGGCGCGGCGCGCCGCCTCCGGCCAGCGTCCGGGCCACCATGTCTGGGTGATCTTCGAGAACGGGCAGAGCCCGCTCTTCGAGCAGCTCAACTTCACCGTGCCCATGCCCGTGTTCATGCACGGCGGCGTGACGGTGCGGCCCGTCACCGTCTCCATGCCGCGGATGGTGTTCCAGCCCTCCGCCTACAACGGGATCGAGGTGCAGGCGGGCAACCAGCGCGCGACCACGCAGCTCGTCGCCTCCATCGAGGGCGTGATGGCGAGCGAGTTCCGCACCCGTTACAACGCGCTGCTGGCGGCCGCCGTGTTCGAGGCCATCGCCAAGGCGGCCGGCATCAGCGTCGTGGGCGCGGCCACCCAGCGCGCCCATCCGGCGGTGGCCATCCTCGCCGACCTCGCGGCCACCGCGGCGGCGAATGTCACGCAATCGGACACGCGCTCCTGGTACATGCTGCCCAGGGAGTTCCAGGCGGCGCGGGTGCCGGTTCCGGCGAACGGACAGCTCAGCCTTCGCGCGCTGGGCGGCCCGGCCGAAACCGTCAGCGTGCCCCAGGGCCGCTCCTCCATCGTCGTCGTCAAGGCGCAGAACCCGGGCAGCCCCCTCACCATCCAGGTGCATCCGCTATGATCCGCCGCACGCTTCCCCTGCTGGCGCTGGGCCTTGGCCTCGTCGCCTGCGCCGCTCCGCCGCCGCCCCCGCCGGGCGATCCGCGCCTGATCATCACCCCGGCGGTGCAGAGCCTCTCCTTCTCGCCCCCCGTGGTGAACGCGGGGCCGGACGGGCGGCTGCGGGTGAACGTGAACGTGGTGAACCCGCATGGCGGGGATTTCCCGCTGCGCATCCAGACCGACTGGCTGGACGAGACGGGCCGGCCCCTGCCCACCCTGCAGTCGCGCCCCGTCTTCCGCTCGCTGGCGCGCCAGACGGTCACCACCATCGAGGCGGATGCGCCGAGCCCCCGCGCGCGCGACTTCCGCATGACCTTCGACATCGGCAACTGACCGAAAGGCCGCCCGCATGACCGACACCGCCCGCCCCGCCCGCCGCGCCCTGCTCGCGGGGGCGGCGCTGCTCGCCCTGCCCGCCTGCGTGGCCGGCGAGATGGCGACCCAGCGCGTGGACCCGCGCAACGACCGCACGCCCATCGGCATGGGCCTCGACAACCGCGACTTCGAGGAGGCGGCGCGCGCGCTCGTGCGCTCCATGCTCGAGAGCGGCCGGCTCCAGCCGCGCCCCGACGGGCAGCCGCGCGTCATGGCCATCAGCCGCATCACCAACGACACCACGCTGCGCATCAACACGAACGAGTTGACGCAGCTCATCTCGGTCGAGCTGAACAACTCCGGCCGCGTGGTGACCACCACGGCCGTGGGGCTCGACGGCCCCCCCGATCCGCTGGCGATGCAGACGCGCCAGCTCCGCCAGTCCGGCGAGTTCAACCAGCGCACCGTGGCCGCGCGCGGGCAGATGGTGGCGCCCGACCTCAGCCTCTCCGGCAACATCATCCAGCGCAGCACCCGCGTGGACGGGGGCGCGATGCGCGTGGACTACGTCTTCCAGCTCAACCTGACGAACATCCGCACCGGCATCGCGCTGTGGCAGGGGCAGGAGGTGATCACGCGCGTCGGCTCCGGCCGGACGGTGATGTGGTGATGCGCCGGCTGCTGCTCGCCGCGCTCGCGCTGCTGGCGCTGGGCGCGGCCCCGCTCGCGGCGCAGGAGCGCGCGGGCGGCGCGCGCTTCGTCGTCACCACCGCCGAGGGCAGCGGCCCGACGCGCGACCAGGCGCTGACCTCCGCCCTGCTCGCCGCCGTGGAGCAGGTGACGGGCGCGGCGGTGGGCACGCGCGACGTGGCGCTGCGCACCCTGGCGCTGATCGTGACCGACCGCAGCGACACCTTCGTGGTGAGCGAGAACCTGCGGCAGGAGATCGCGCGCGTCTCGGGCGGGCTGGTCGGCAGCTACCGCGTGCTGGAGGTGCGGCAGGAGCCGCCCAACACCGTGGTGCGGATCGAGGCCGAGGTCGCCGTCTTCCGCCCCACCCAGGACCAGGCGGCGACGCGCCGGCGCATCGCCGTCTCCGAGTTCCGCGACCAGCAGGGGCGGCGCACCGAGTTCGGCACGCAGCTCCGGGACCGTCTTGTGGCCTATCTCACCCAGTCGCGCCGCTTCGCCGTGCTCGACCGCGCGAACGATGCCGCCTATGACCGCGAGATGGCGCTGCTGGCCGCCGACGCGCCCATCGCCGAGCGCGTGCGGATCGGCCAGGCGCTCGGCACCGACTACGTGGTGGTGGGCCGCATGCGCAACGTGGGCGCGGTGCGGCAGGAGAGCTACGTCACCATCACCGGCGAGACGATCGTGCGCCAGTTCGCCCGCGGCGACCTCGACTTCCAGGTGATCGAGATCGCCACCCGCCAGGTGCTGCACGCCGGCACCATCAACGCGGGCACGGCGGGCAACCTCACCCAGATCCTCACGCGCATGAGCGAGGAGCTCGGCCGGCAGGTGACGCAGAGCATCTATCCGCTGCGCCTCATCGCCATGACCAACCCGGAGGAGCTGATCATCAACCAGGGCGGCGTGACGGTGCAGCAGGGCCAGCGCTTCCGCGCCATGCAGCTCGGCGAGGAGATGTTCGACCCGCACACGCGCGAGAGCCTGGGCCGGGTGGAGCGCGAGGCCGGCATCATCCAGGTCTATCGGGTGGATGATCGCCTCTCCTACGCCCGCCTCGTCTCGGGCGCCCTGCCGCCGCCCGGCGCGGATGTGGTGCTGCGCCTCGCGCCGCCCCCGCCGCCGCCCCCGCCGCGCCCCGCGCCCCGCAGCGAGCGCAACCGCTCGATGTTCGACTGACAGGGCCGGCGCTTCGAGGGCTCGCGTTGTGTTTCGGCATGTGTCTCCGTTAGGCTGAGGGCCTGACGGAGACACCCATGCCCGACACCGCCCCGGCCCTCGCCGACGGCTTCCTGCACCGCACCCGCCGCAGCCTCGGCGAAGTCTGGCGCGAGATGGCCCAGCGCCTGACCTGGCGCGAGGCCGAGGAGGAACAGGATCTGGCCGCGCAGATGCGCGCCTGCCTGGAGGGGCGGGGGGGGGGGGGGGGGGTCCTCCCCCCCCCCCCCCCCCCCCCCCCTCCCCCCCCCCCCCCACCACCCCCCCCCCCCCCCCCCCCCCCCCCCCCCCCCCCCCCCCCCCCCCCCCCCCCCCCCCC
>JBKBSR010000289.1:0-4294 GCA_046291055.1 Roseococcus sp. | reverse complement strand
CGTCTGAGGCCGCGCGCGCGCTGGAGGGCCTCGCCCCGGGGGAGGTCGCGCTGGTGGACGGGCTCGCCCTGCCCGGCTTCGCCCCCCAGGCCGAGGCGCTGGCGCGCAGCGGCGCGGTGGCGCTGATCCACCACCCCACCTGCCTCGAACCCGGCGCGCCGCGCGACATCCTGGAACCCGTGGAGCGGCGGCTCTTCGCCGCCTGCCGCCGCCTCATCGCCACCTCCGCCGCCACGGCGCGCGGCCTCGCGGGCTTCGGCGTGGCCGAGGGGCGGGTGGGCGTGGTCGAGCCGGGCACCGACCCCGCGCCGCGCGCCCGCGGCTCGGGCGGGCCGGGCTGCCGCATCCTCTCGGTCGGCTCGCTCATCCCGCGCAAGGGGCATGACGTGCTGCTGCGCGCCCTGGCGCGCCTCTCCGACCTCGACTGGACGCTGCGCATCGCCGGCGCACCGCACGATCCGGTGCATGCGGAAGGGCTTGCGGCGCTGGCGGAGGAGCTCGGCCTCGCGCGCCGCGTCGCCTTCCTCGGCCCGCTGCGGGGCGAGGCGCTGGAGGAGGAATACGCCGCGGCCGACCTCTTCGCGCTGGCCACCCACCATGAAGGCTATGGCATGGCGGCGGCGGAGGCGCAGGCGCGCGGCCTGCCGCTGGCCATCACCACGGGCGGCGCGATCGCGGAGGTGGTGGGGCCGGGCGCCTCCATCCTCTCCCCGCCGGGCGATCACGCGAGCCTCTCGCGCGGGATGCGCCGGGTGATCTACGACCCGGTGCTGCGCGCGCAGATGGCCGAGGCGAGCTGGCAGGCCGGCCAGCGCCTGCCCCGCTGGGGGGCCCAGGCCGCGCGGCTGGCGGCCGAGCTGGAGCGCGCCCATGGCTGAGAGCTTCGCCGCCGACTGGCTCGACCTGCGCGAGCCCTTCGACGCCGCCGCCCGCGCCCCGGCGCTCGCCGAGGCGCTGGTCGCGCATCTGGACGCGAAGGCGAGGCCGCGCTTCCTCGACCTCGGCGCGGGGGCGGGCAGCCTCACGCGCTGGCTGGGGCATTTCCTCGGCCGCGCCCATTCCTGGGTGCTGGCCGACGCCGACCCCGCGCTGATGGCCCGCGCCTTCGACGCGATGATCGAGGGCGCCGAGGCGCTGGGCTGGGCCGCCACCTGGCCGCAGAAGAAGGCGCTGCTGCTGCACGCCCCCACCGGCGCCTGGCGGATCGAGGGCATCCTGACCGACCTCGCGCGCGCGCCCGAGGGGCTGCCGCTCGGCACGGTGGACGCGGTGACCTGCTCGGCGCTGTGCGACCTCGTCAGCGAGGCCTGGCTCGAGCGGCTGGCCGCCGCGCTGGCGCGCCACCGCCTGCCCTTCTACGCCGCGCTGAACGTGAGCGGGCGCGAGCGCTTCTCCCCCCCGCATCCGGGCGATGCCTGGGTGGCGCGGGGCTTCGCGCGCGACCAGCGGCGCGAGAAGGGCTTCGGCGGCCCGGCCCTCGGCCCCGCCGCGCCGGCGGCCATCGCCCGCGCCTTCACCGCCGCCGGCTATCGCGTGCTGCGCGCCCCCTCGGACTGGGTCATCCCCCCCGCGGCGGGCGAAATGGCGCGCGAACTCGCCCTCGGCCATGCCGAGGCGGCGCTGCGCCACGAGCGGCGCGAGGCCTGGCGCATCGAGGCCTGGGCCGAGGCTCGCGGCGCCCAGGCCGAGGCCGGGCGGCTCTCCATCCGCGTGCCGCACCAGGATCTGCTGTGCCTGCCTCCGGGCTAGACCGCGAGGCGCGGCTGGCCGCCGCCCTGCGGGCCAACCTGCGCCGCCGAAAGGCCCAGGCGCGCGCCCGCGCCGCCCTTGCGGAGGGCGAAACCCAGCCCCCCGCCCCGGCAACTGGACCGGACTCGGCCCCCGGCGCTATCTCCCCCCACCCGGAGGAGACCGCCCCGGACCCCGACAGCCGGAACCTGCCCTGATGCCCATCATGCCCGACCACTGGATCCGCCGCATGGCGACGGAGCACGGCATGATCGAGCCCTTCGTCGAGGCGCAGCAGCGCGCGGGGGTGATCAGCTACGGCCTGTCCTCCTTCGGCTACGACGCGCGCGCGGCGGGCGAGTTCAAGATCTTCACCAACGTGGACAACGCGGTGGTGGACCCCAAGGCCTTCAGCGAGCAAGGCTTCGTCTCGCGCAGCGGCGATGTCTGCGTGATCCCGCCCAACTCCTTCGTGCTGACGCACACGGTCGAATACTTCCGCATCCCGCGCGACGTGCTGGTGATCTGCCTCGGCAAGTCCACCTATGCGCGCTGCGGGCTGATCGTGAACGTCACGCCGCTGGAGCCGGAGTGGGAGGGCCAGGTCACCATCGAGATCAGCAACACCACGCCGCTGCCCGCCAAGGTCTATGCCAACGAGGGCATCTGCCAGTTCCTGTTCCTCAAGGGCGAGGGCGCGCCGGAGGTGAGCTACGCCGACCGGCGCGGGAAATACATGGGCCAGCGCGGCGTCGCGCTGCCGAGGCTCTGATGGACCGCATCCGCATCCGCGGCGGCCGGCCGCTCTCGGGCAGCGTGCCCATCTCGGGGGCGAAGAACGCGGCGCTGCCGCTGATGGCCGCCGCGCTGCTGTGCGACGGGCCGCTGGTGCTGACCAACGCGCCCGACCTCGCCGACATCGCCACCATGCGCGCGCTGCTGGAGCAGCACGGGCTCAGCGTGGTCCACGACAAGGCGGCGCGCAGCCTCACCCTCTCGGGCAGCGCGGACAACCTCGAGGCGCCCTACGACATCGTGCGCAAGATGCGCGCCTCGGTGCTGGTGCTGGGCCCGCTGCTGGCGCGCTACGGGCGCGCGCGCGTCTCGCTGCCCGGCGGCTGCGCCATCGGCACCCGGCCGGTGGATCTGCACATCAAGGGGCTCGAGCAGCTCGGCGCGTCCATCGAGATCAACCAGGGCTACATCGAGGCGGCCGCGCCGCCCGGGGGCCTGGTCGGGGCGCGGATCATCTTCCCCCAGGTCAGCGTCGGCGCCACCGAGAACCTGCTGATGGCCGCCACCCTCGCCAGGGGCGAGACGGAGCTCATCAACGCCGCGCGCGAGCCCGAGATCACCGACCTCGCCATGTGCCTCATGCGCATGGGCGCGCGCATCGAGGGCATCGGCACGGACCGGTTGCGCGTCGAGGGGGGCGCCGCGCTCGGCCCCGCCACCCATCCCATCCTGCCCGACCGCATCGAGGCCGGCACCTATGCCTGCGCCGCCGCCATCACCGGCGGCAGCCTGCACCTGGAGGGCGCGCGGCTCGACCATCTCGGCGCGGTGGCCCGCGTGCTGCGCGAGGCGGGGGTGGATGTGGCCGAGACCAACTCCGGCCTCGCCGTCTCGCGCCTCAACGGGCTGCGCGGGGCGGACGTGATGACCGAGCCCTTCCCCGGCTTCGCCACCGACATGCAGGCGCAGTTCATGGCGCTGATGTGCGTGGCCGAGGGCGCCTCCATGATCACCGAGACGATCTTCGAGAACCGCTTCATGCACGTGCCCGAGCTGATGCGCATGGGCGCGCGCATCAACTTCCACGGGGCCTCGGCCATCGTGCGCGGCGTGCCGAAGCTCTCCGGCGCGCCGGTGATGGCGACGGATCTCCGCGCCTCCGTCTCGCTCGTGCTCGCGGGGCTCGCGGCCGAGGGCGAGACCATCGTGAACCGCGTCTATCACCTCGACCGCGGCTATGAGCGGGTGGAGGAGAAGCTCGCCGCCGTCGGCGCCGAGATCGAGAGGCTGCCTCGCTGATGGATCTGCCGCAGCCCTTCGCCGCCACGGAGGCCGCCACGGGCCTCGTGCTCGCCCTGCCCAAGGGGCGCATCCTGAAGGAGCTCGCGCCGCTGCTCGCGCGCGCGGGCATCGCCCCCGCGCCGGACCTGATGGACGAGGACAGCCGCCGCCTGCGCTTTCCCACCAACGACGCGGCGCTCGACGTCATCCGCGTGCGCCCCTTCGACGTGGCCACCTTCGTCGCGCACGGGGCGGCGCAGATCGGCGTCTGCGGCGCCGATGTGCTGATGGAATACGACACCGACCAGATCTACGCGCCGCTCGACCTCGGCATCGGCCGCTGCCGCGTCTCGGTGGCGGCCGAGCCGGGCGCGGTGGCGGGCGAGGATCCCTCGCGCTGGTCGCGCATCGCGGTGGCGACGAAATACCCCAACATCGCCCGCCGCCACTTCGCCGCCCGGGGCATCCAGGCGGAGGTGGTGCACCTCAACGGCGCGATGGAGCTCGCCCCCTCCCTCGGCCTCGCGCGCGTGCTCGTGGACCTGGTGCA
>JBKBSR010000288.1:0-4311 GCA_046291055.1 Roseococcus sp. | reverse complement strand
GGCCGCGCCCGCGGAAGGCGGGGGTGGGGCTAGCCCACCACCACCGGGAAGCGCTCCGCCATGTCCGTGCCGGTGTAGTGCGGCGTCCAGCCGGAGCTGTCGGTGAAGACGCGCAGCACGGTGAAGCGCGGCGCGTCGCCGCTGTCGAACCAGTGCTGCGTGTTCGCGGGCACGCTGATCAGGTCGCCCCGGGTGCAGTGGGCGTCATAGACCCTACCGCCGATGTGCAGCACGAAATTGCCCGCGCCCTCGTGGAAGAAGCGCACCTCGTCCTCGGTGTGGGTGTGTTCCTTGAGGAACTTCTCGCGCAGCGCGTCCTTCATCGGGTGGTCGGGCGTGAGCTGGATCACGTCCGCCGTGCCGG
Organism: Roseococcus sp.; assembly: GCA_046291055.1. Lineage (GTDB taxonomy): Bacteria > Pseudomonadota > Alphaproteobacteria > Acetobacterales > Acetobacteraceae > Roseococcus. The sequence continues at coordinate 3,947 of JBKBSR010000288.1, read as the reverse complement.
CCTTGGTCTCGGCGAGGAAGGCGTCGAGGCGCGGGCGATAGGCCTCCAGCACCTGCTCGGGGCTGGCGCCCTCGGGCAGATCGGCCACCGGCCAGCGCTCGAAGCGCACGCCCACGGCCTTGAGGGTCGCGGCGATCTCCTCGGGATTCTCGGTGCGCAACAGCTCGGCCTTGGTGTCGGCGTCCCAGACGGTGAGGCGGCTCATGGCGGTCTCTCCCTTCCAAGCGGGGTGGTCAGGGCAGGCGCGCGGCTTCGAGTTCGCAGGCCAGCATGAATTCGAGGGCTTCCAGGCGCATCAGCGCCCCGGGCATGTCCTCGGCCCAGACATATACGCCATGGCCGCGCAGGATGTAGCCCGGAGGATGCGCGGGGTCGGCATCCCAGACCTGTTCCACCCGGGCCTGCAGGCGCGCGATGTCCTGGTCGTTGTCGAGAATGGGCAGGCGCACGGCGGCCTCATGCGTAGGCAGGCCGGGGAAGGCCTTGAGCAGCTCATAGCCGGCGAGCAGCAGATGGTCCCCGCGGCGCCGCGAGAGGGTGGTGGCGGCCACGGAATGGCCGTGCAGCGCCGCCCCCGCCTGCGGAAAGCGGCGATAGATGCCGCAATGCAGCCCCGTCTCGGCCGAGGGGCGGAGGTTCGACGCCTCCGGCCTGCCGTCCAGATCCACCGTCATCACGCCGTCCTCGGGGATGAAACCCTTGTGGATGCCGGAGCGGGTGATGGCGATGCGCCCATCGGGCAGGCGCAGCGAGATGTTGCCCGCGGTGGCGGGCGCCCAGCCGCGCGCGTCCATGCGGCGGCCGGCGGCGCGGATGGCCTCGACGGCGTCGGTCGGGATGGGGCTCATGACGCGCGAAGGGCCGGCGCGGGGGCGCGCCGGCCCTGCCGGGATGAGGCGATCAGGCCGCGGGGCGCGGGCCGGAGGCGCCCTCGGGCTGCGCCTGGGCCGCCGCGGCGGTCGCGCCCTGCGGGCCCGGGATGGTGCCGGCCGGGGCGGCGGGCGGCGCGGATTCGGCCGCCATGGAGGCGTCGGCGGGCTTCTCGTCGTCCTTGATGTTCTTCTTGAACGACTTGATGCCGGTGGCGAGGTCGCCCATCAGGCTGCTGATCTTGCCGCTGCCGAAGAGCAGCAGCACGACCAGCAGAACGACCAACCAGTGCCAGATGCTGAAGGAACCCATCGTCGCGCCTCGATCCCGTGAGAGCTTTTTCGTGCCGGGAAACTAGTGCGCGCGCGGCGCGAGCGCAAACCGTCCCGCCATGCGCATGTGGGGCCGGGCGGGGCGCGATGCAATGAGGCGGCGGCCTCCTTCCGGCCGTGTCACGGATCGGTTCAGCCCCGGTTCAGTTCCCCCTTGCATCGGCGTTACGGCTGCGCCATGTAGCGGCGCGATCCGGGCCCCTCTGGCGGCTGGGCGGGCGAGCCCCGTTCACCGCGATGTCGGATCTTCCTGCCAACATCGCGGCGGCCAGGAAGCATTCGACCCGCCGCAGAGGAGAAGCGTCATGGAACTCCTGGCCCTCGAATGGGTCGGCAAGCCCGTCTGGATGTGGGTGGGCTTCATCGCCGTCGTGCTCGCCCTGCTGGCCTTCGATCTCGGCGTTCTCAACAAGGAGAACAAGGAGATGGGCATCAGCGAGAGCCTCGTGCTCTCCGCTTTCTACATCGGCTTCGCCATCGTCTATGGCGGGGCGATCTGGTGGGCCTATGAGGCCGGGCACATCACCACCAGCGACGGCACCCATGCCGGCATCACCTACTTCACGGGCTTCTTCATCGAGAAGGCGCTGTCCATCGACAACGTCTTCGTCATCAGCCTGATCTTCACCTATTTCGCCATTCCCCGGAAATACCAGTATCGCGCGCTGGTCTGGGGCATCATCGCGGTGATCGTGCTGCGCGGCGTCATGATCGGCGTCGGCGCGGCGCTGGTGCAGGAGTATGACTGGATCCTCTACTTCTTCGGCGCCTTCCTGATCGCCACCGGCATCAAGATGCTGGTGGTGCCGGAGAGCGACCCGGACGTGTCGAAGAACCCTGTCGTCAAATTCCTCAACAAGCGCATGCGCGTGACGAAGGAGCTGCACGGCCAGAAGTTCTTCGTGCGCGAGATGGACGAGAAGAAGGGCCGGCTGGTGCTGGCGGCCACGCCGCTCTTCGTCGCGCTTGTCGTCATCAACATCGCCGACCTGATCTTCGCGGTGGACAGCGTGCCGGCGATCTTCGCCATCACCACCGACACCTTCGTGGTCTATACCGCGAACATCATGGCGATCCTCGGCCTGCGCGCGCTCTATTTCGCGCTGGCGGCGATGGTGCACCGCTTCGAGTATCTGAAATACGCGCTCGCCATGGTGCTGGTGTTCATCGGCGCGAAGATCTTCTGGAACAACATCGTGGGCAAGCTCGACCCGGCCATCTCGCTCGGCGTCACGCTGGCGCTGATCCTGGGCGGGGTGCTCTTCTCGCTGTGGAAGACCCGCGGCGAGACCAAGGAGGCCAAGGTCGCCGGGGCGGACTGATCCCGCCTTCGCCATCTCGGAGGGGGCGGCGCCGCCTGGCGCCGCCCTTTGCGCGTTCAGAGCGCCGAAGGATCCTCCGGCCAGTCGTGCTTCGGGTAGCGGCCCCGCATCTCCTTGCGCGCATCGGCCCAGCCCGTCTTCCAGAACCCGGCGAGATCCTTCGTGATGGCGATGGGCCGCCCGGCGGGCGAGAGCAGCGCCACCTGCAGCGGCACGCGGCCTTCGGCCAGCTTCGGCATCTCCTTCATCCCGTAGAGATGCTGGGCGCGCGCCTCCAGCGTCGGGATCTCCGCCATGTAGTCCACCGCCGCGCTGCGCCCGCCGGGCAGGGCGATGCGCGCGGGCAGGGCGGCGTCGAGCCGTCGGCGCAGATCGGCCGGCAGCAGCGCCTGCGCCACATCCACGCCCTTGAGCTCAGCCAGCTTCGTCATCCCCGCGAGCCAGGGGGCGAGCCATTCCTCCGACCGCGCGGCCAGGGCGGCGTCGCTCATATCGGGCCAGGGCTCGCCCTCCAGGGCGCGCATCCGCGCGATGCGGGCGCGGAGCTGGCGCGCCGATTCGCTCCAGTCGAGGTCGCGCAGGCCGCGCTCGGCGGCGGCGCGGGCGAGCGCCGCGGCGATGGCGGCGAGGTCCGCCTGGGGCAGCGGAGTCTCCTCCAGCACCAGGGGCCCGAACATCAGCCGCCGCCGCGCCAGCACCGCGCCCGCCCGCGCGTCGAAGGCCGCGCCCTCGACGGTGCGGAAGCGATCGGGAAAGCGCGCCTCCAGCGCGGCGCGGGAGATGGGCGCGGCCATGCGGATGCGCGCCTCCGTCCCGCGCAGCTCGAGGTCCGCCACGGCGAGCAGGGGGGATTTCGCCAGCGGGTCCGCCACGCTGAGCCGCGCCCCCTGGCCGGAGGCGAGGCGGAAGGCCCCGTCCATCGCGCCGCGCTTCAGCGCGATGCGGTCGGGGAAGCCGGCGGCGAGCAGCGCGCCCGCATCGCCCTCGGGCGTGGTGTTGCCGTGCACGCCGAGCCGCCGGCGGTGCAGCGCCGCGGTGCGGCGGATGGCGCGCAGCGCGAGCGGGTCGGCCTCCTCCCGGCCATGGCCGTGCAGCGCGTCGAGGCGCAGGGTGATGTCGGCCGGCGCCTCCTTCCCGCGCAGCGGGTCGCGCTCCTCCAATAGCGCCGCGAGGTCGGCGGCCAGGGCCGCCTCACCCTCGTTCTCCGCCGCCGCCATCATGCGCGCGAGGCGCGGATGCGCCCCCAGCCGGGCCATGCGCTGGCCCATGGCCGTGATGCGCCCCGCCTCGTCCAGCGCGTCGAGGTCGCGCAGCAGGGCGCGGGCGGCGGCCAGCGCGCCGGTGGGCGGCGGGTCGAGGAAGGGCAGCGCCGCGGGGTCCGCCCCCCAGGCCGCGCAGTCGAGCACCAGGCCCGAGAGCTCGG
>JBKBSR010000287.1:0-4329 GCA_046291055.1 Roseococcus sp. | reverse complement strand
AGCCCGACCAGCCGCTCGGGCGCCGCGACGAGGGCGTGGGTGGCGTGGGCGCGGTTCTCGGCGACATGGGCGGGGTCGTCGGCGCTGCGCGGGCCGCAGTTCAGCGAGGCATAGGCCCCGCCCGAGACGCCGCCGCGCCGGGTGAAGAAGCCGTGCCGCGCGGGCAGGGCGGGGTGGGTCAGGAACTCGGCCATCAGCCCTCGAAGCCTGCCGGAATCGGAAGGCAAGGGTGGGCGAGGGCGAGCGCCTTGAACAGCCGCCCCATCCCCTCGGGCGCCACCAGCCGCTGCGCGGCGGCGAGAATGCTCCCCGCCTGGGCCGGCGCGGCCCGGGCCAGCATGGCCGAGCGCGCCATCAGCCCGAGGCGCTGGAGGAACAGCCCCATGGGCAGGGGCCCATGCGCCGCCGCCCCCGCGCCGCGCCCCGCCCGCGCGAGCGCGGCGAAATCCACATGGGCGGTGAGGTCCGCCTCGCCGGGCGGGCCGAGCGGATCGGCCGGGGCGTTGTCGCGCAGAGCCTGGAGCGTGTCGCCGAAGCCGCTCTCGGCCGGGCCGTAGTCGAGGATCAGGGCCGCCCCGCCCTGCGCCGCCAGCCGCGCGCCGATCGCCGCGGCCAGCGCCGCCCCCGCCTCGCCGATCTCGCGCAGGCTGCCCTCGGGGGCTTCCTCGGCATGGTCGCAGGGGCGCTCGAGGAAGCGGCCCCCCTCCACCCAGCGCTCCTTCCAGCCATCGGCGCGCTTGACGAACTGGCGGATGGGCAGGGCGTCGAAGAACTCGTTGGCGAGCAGGAGCATGGGCCCCGGCGGGATGTCCTCGAAGCGGGCGTGCCAGGCGGCGCCGAGGCGCTTCGCCTGCTCGGCGCGCAGCAGGGGCGAGGTTTCGACGAGGTGGATCTCTGCCGCCGCGGCGAAGCCGGGCGCCACCTCGCGCACCGCGCGCAGCGCATCGGCCATCAGCGTGCCGCGCCCGGGGCCGAGCTCCGCCCAGACCACCCGCGCCGGCGCGCCCATGGCCTGCCAGGTCACGGCGCACCACAGGCCCAGGCACTCGCCGAAGGCCTGGCTCATCTCCGGGGCGGTGGTGAAGTCCCGCCCCAGCCCGGCCCGGCGCGCGTAGTAGACCGCGCCGGCGCGGGCCATGAAGGCGTCCAGCCGCTCCATCAGCGCGGGGCGGGCTTCGCGCGCCAGATCAGGACGGCGCCGACCGCGATCATGGGCAGGGAGAGGAGCTGCCCCATGGTCGCGCCCCCCAGCAGGAAGCCCAGATGCGCGTCGGGCTGGCGGAAGAGCTCGCCGATGCTGCGCGCCACCCCGTAGCCCGCGATCAGCGCGCCGGTGAGCAGCCCCGCGCGCGCCCGGTTCGCGGGGCGCGACCAGAGCAGCAGCATCACCGCGAAGAGCGCGAGCCCCTCGAGCCCCGCCTGGTAGAGCTGGCTCGGATGGCGTGGAAGCTGCGCGGGATCGGCCGGAAAGACCATGGCCCAGGGCAGGTCGGTCTGCCGGCCCCAGAGCTCGCCGTTGATGAAGTTGGCGAGGCGGCCGAAGAACAGGCCGATGGGCGCCACCACCGCCACCCGGTCGCCGAAGGCGAGCGGAGCAAGCCCCTCGCGCCGGCAGAACCACAGCGCGGCGATGATCACGCCCAGCGCCCCGCCATGGAAGGCCATGCCGCCCTGCCAGAGCATCAGCGCCTCCAGCGGGTGCTGCAGGTAGTGGCCGGGCCGGTAGAACAGCACATAGCCGAGCCGCCCGCCCAGGATGATGCCGAGCGTGGCCCAGGTGACGAAATCATCCATCTGCCGCGCCGTGCCCGCCGCCGGGGCGGCCTCCACCAGCCGCCGCGCCAGGCGCCAGCCGATGACGATGCCCGCGATATAGGCCAGCGCATACCAGCGGATGCCGAAGGGGCCGATCTGCACGGCCACCGGGTCGATCATCGGGAAGGGGATCATGGCCCGGCTGGTTAGCCGCTCGGGGGTGCGCCCGCTACCCGGGCGCGCGCAGCAGCGCCGCGCAGGCCGCGGGCAGGGCGGGCGGAGGCCCGGGCGGGCGGGGAGGGGGGCGGCGCGCCTCCTCCGAGAGCCACCAGTCGAGGCTGGCGTCGCAGCCGTCGCCGGGCGGGATGGGGTTGGCCTCGCGGCACTCGGGCGAATCGCGCGGGCAGCGCAGCCGCACATGCACATGGCTGTCATGGCCCCGCCAGGGGCGCAGGCGGCGCAGCCAGGCCTCGCCGCGATGGCGCTCGCAGAGGCTGCGCTTGATGCCGTGGTTCACGATCAGCCGGTCCACCTCCGGCCGCTCGGCCAGCAGGCGCAGGAAGGCCGCGTGGCGGGGGGTGAAGCGCGCCGGGTCCACCCCCGTCTCGTCCGGGAGGACCAGGGAGGCGACGCGGATGTCCTCCCGCGCGGCGCGGGAGAGGGCGGGCTTGGGCTCGAGGTCGAGCCAGATGTCGGCATCAAGCCCCGTCTGGTGGCTGGCATGGCCCCAGGGCATGGGCCCGCCGCGCGGCTGGGCGAGGTCGCCGATCCAGAGATCGGGGAAGCCGCGCCGCCGCGCCTCGCGCCCGATCTCCTGGAGGAAGCGGATCAGCTCCGGATGGCCCCAGTGGCGGTTGCGCGAGACGCGCACCGCCTGGTAGCCCACCCCCTCGAGGGGAAGCTGCGTCGCGCCCTGCAGGCAGCCCAGCGCCGTGCCGCCGATCACCCGCGCGGGGCCGGGCGCGGGGCCGGGTGCCGCGGCCCAGGCCGAGGCGGGCTGCGCCCCGGCCGGGGCGGCGAGCCCCAGGGCCGGCAGGAGCAGCAGGGCGGCGAGGGCGGCCCTAGCCACCCGCCCGCCCCCGGGCGAGGATCGCGCTGCTTGAGCGCCCGGGCAGCAGCGGCAGCAGCACCGTCTCGCCCCCCCAGGAGGCGACCTCGCGCGCGCCCACCACCTGTTCGAGCGTGTAGTCCTGGCCCTTGAACAGCACGTCGGGCCGCAGGGCGAGGATGCAGTCGAGCGGCGTGTCCTCGGCGAAGCCCACCACCGCGTCCACGCTGGCCAGCGCCGCGATCACCGCCGCGCGGTCGGCCAGCGGGTTCACCGGGCGGCCCGGCCCCTTGAGGCGCGCCACCGAGGCGTCCTCGTTCAAGGCCACGATCAGCCGGTCGCAATGCCGCCGCGCCTCGCGCAGCAGCCGCACATGGCCTGCGTGCAGCAGGTCGAAGCAGCCATTGGCGAAGCCCACGCGCAGTCCTTCGGCCCGCCACCCCTCCACCAGCCGCCGCGCGGCGGGCCAGGAGAGAAGCTCGCCCGTCGCGCCCTCGAGCTCGCGCAGCGCGTGGTCCAGCTCGGCGGCCGAGCAGGTGGCGGTGCCGAGCTTGCCCACCACCACCCCGGCCGCGGCATTGGCCGCGCGCATCGCCTCGGGCCAGGCGAGCCCCGCGGCGCGGCACAGCGCGAGGGTGGCGATCACCGTATCCCCCGCGCCCGAGACGTCGAACACCTCGCGCGCCATGGCGGGGATGGAGAGGGCGGGGCCCTCGCGCGGGACCAGCATCATCCCCTTCTCGCTGCGCGTGGCGAGAATGGCGGGCACATCGAGCCGGGCGAGCAGGGCGCGGGCGGCGGCCTCGCAGGCGGCGTCGCCGCCCGCGGGCTGGCCCGCCGCCTCGGCGAGCTCCATGGCGTTGGGCGTGAGCAGATCCGCCCCCGCATAGCGCGCGAAGTCGCGCCCCTTGGGGTCCACCAGGCAGGGCAGGCCGCGGGCGCGGGCGGCGGCGATGGCCGCGGCGATGAGCGGGGGCGTGAGCGCGCCCTTGGCGTAGTCCGAGAGCACCAGCGCCTCGGCCCAGGGCAGCTCCGCCTCCAGCGCGGCGAGCAGCGCGGCCTCCTCGTCCGGATCGGCGGGGCGGGGCTGCTCCTCGTCCACCCGCACCACCTGCTGGCGCGCGGCGATGACGCGCAGCTTGACCGTGGTGACGCGCGCGGCGGACTGCACGAGCCGGCCCGCGGGGCCGAGCAGGGCGCGCAGCTCCTCGCCCGCCGCGTCCTCGCCGGCCAGGGCGACGAGCCGCGCCTCTCCGCCCAGCGCCTCCACGTTGCGCGCCACATTGCCCGCGCCGCCGGCCATGGCCTCGGTGCGGCCGAGGCGCACCACGGGCACCGGGGCCTCGGGCGAGAGGCGGCGGGCCTCGCCATAGAGGAAGCGGTCCAGCATCACATCGCCGAGCACGAGAACGCGGCGGCCGGTGAGGTCGAGCATGGGCGGGAGCTTACCAGGGCGGCGGGGTGCTGTCCCTCACCCCTCCCCGCGCGCGACGCGCGCGCGCAAGTCCTGCAGCGCCTCGTCCAGG
>JBKBSR010000286.1:0-4363 GCA_046291055.1 Roseococcus sp. | reverse complement strand
GGCCGAGACTTCCCCCGCGCCCGCCAGAGGCGCCCCGCCCCATGACGCAGGGGCGCGGATCGCACGGGGCGAGGAGAGGGAACATGTCGCGCGACGGCCAGATGGCCCTGGTGGCCTTCCTGCAGGCGCAGAACTGCTCGAACTACCCGGGCTCCTGGCGGCACCCGGCCACCATGCAGGACTATCTCGGCGCGGAATACTACCAGCGCATCGCCCGCACGCTGGAGGCGGGCTGCTTCCACATGGCCTTCTTCGACGACCGCCTCGCCATGCCCGACATCCTGGGCGACGACCATGCCGAGACGGTGCGCCACGGCATCCGCGCCGTGAAGCTCGACCTCGTCTCCATCCTCACCGCCATGGGGCTCGCCACGCGCCATCTCGGCCTCGGCGCCACCTATTCCACCACCTATTACGAGCCCTTCCACGTCGCGCGCGTCTTCGCCACGCTCGACCATCTGCTGGGCGGGCGGGTGGCCTGGAACGTCGTCACCTCGCTCAACGACAGCGAGGCGCGCAACATGGGCGCGGCCGAGCATCCGGAGCACGACCTGCGCTACGACCGCGCCGACGAGTTCCTGGAGGTTGTGCTCGGCCACTGGGATTCCTGGGCCGATGACGCGCTGGTGCAGGACCGCGCGAGCGGCCTCTTCGCCGATCCGGCGAAGGTGCGGCGCCTGGACTTCACGGGGCGCTGGTTCCGCTCGCGCGGGCCCTTCACCGTGCCGCGCACGCCGCAGGGGCGGCCCGTGCTGATCCAGGCCGGGCAGAGCGGGCGCGGCCAGCGCTTCGCCGCGCGCTGGGGCGAGCTGATCTTCGTCATCCAGCCGCAGCTCGAGGCCGCGCGCCGCGCCTGGCGCGCCTTCAAGGACCAGGTGGCCAGCGCGGGGCGCGACCCCGCCCGGGTGCGCGTCTGCCCCGCCGTCTACGTGATCCTGGGCGAGACCGAGGCCGCCGCGGCCGAGAAGCGCGCGCTGATCGAGAGCCTGGCGCGGCCCGTGGACGGGCTCGCCCTGCTTTCGGAGGTGCTGAACTACGACTTCTCGAGGAAGGGGCTGGAGGAGGCCTTCACCGACGAGGAGCTGGCCGGCATCAAGGGGCTGCAGGCCATCCGCGACCGCGTGGTGGCGCAGTCCGGCAAGCGCAACCCCACGCTGCGGGACTTCGTGGAGATCAGCGGCCGCGGCACCATCCGGGAGTTTCCCGTCTTCTGCGGCGCCCCCGCGCGCGTGGCCGAGGAGATGCAGGCCTGGTTCGAGCAGGAGGCCTGCGACGGCTTCGTGCTCGCGGCCACCCACATGCCCGGAACCTATGAGGATGTGGTGCGGCTGCTGGTGCCGGAGCTGCAGCGGCGCGGCCTGTTCCGCCGCGGCTACCAGGGCGCGACGCTGCGCGAGAATCTCGGCCTGCCGCGGGCCCAGCCTTTCGACTGGCAGGCTCCGGGCGGGGCGCGGCCCTGATGCGGGCGGAGCATCATCCCGCCCGCCTCACAGCAGCCGGGCGTATTCCCAGCGCTCCGCCTCCACGCCCATGACGAGCACCCGGCCGGTGCACACCCCGCCCAGGCTGCGGGCCACGCGGCGCGAGGCCTCGTTCTCGGGGCGGATCAGGCTGATGATGCTGCGCGCGGGCAGATGCGCCTCGGCCCAGGCGAGGGCGGCGCGGGCCGCCTCCACGGCGAGGCCCCGGCCCCAGGCCTCGCGCGCCAGCGCATAGGCCAGCTCGGGGCCCGGCCAGCCCTCGGGGTGGAGGATTCCCACGCGCCCAACGAAGCGCCCCGCATGCTCCACCGCCCAGATCCCGCAGCCGCGCAGCGCCCATTGCCCCATGAACTGCGCCATGTGCTGCCAGCTCTCGATGCGCCCGCGCGGGCGGCCCGCGCTCTCGCCCACGCCGAGGTGGCGCATCACCTCGGGGTCCGCCTGCATGGCGGCCAGCGCGTCGAGATCCTCCTCGCGGAAGCCGCGCAGCACGAGGCGCGGCGTGCGCAGCACGGGCACGAGGCCCGGGGGCGCGCCGTCCATCACTCGGTGCCGAAGCAGCGGTCCCCGGCGTCGCCGAGGCCGGGGACGATGTAGCCCTGCTCGTTCAACCGCTCGTCCAGCGCGGCGGAGAGGATGGGCACGTCGGGGTGCGCCGCCTGCAGCGCCTGCACGCCCTCCGGCGCCGCCACCACGCAGGCGAAGCGCACGGCCGCCGCGCCCGCCTGCTTCACCCGCGCGATGGCCTGGATGGCCGAGCCGCCGGTGGCCAGCATGGGATCGAGCACCAGCGCCCCGCGCCGCGAAAGATCGCGCGGCAGGCGCACCACGTATTCGCTGGCCTTGAGCGTGTGCTCGTCCCGCACCAGCCCCAGATGGCCCACCGGCGCATCGGGCAGCACCAGGCGCGCGCCCTCCAGCAGGCCGAGCCCGGCGCGCAGCACGGCGACGAGGCAGGGCTCGGGCGCGCTGAGGATGGGCGCCTCCATCGGGCCCAGCGGCGTCTCGATGCGCGCGCTGGCCTCGGGCAGGTCGCGCAGCGCCTCGGCGGTGAGGATGGCGCCGATCTCCGCCAGCACCCGGCGGAAGGTGGCGCTGTCCGTCTCCCGGCGGCGGATCAGGGTGAGCTTGGCGCGCAACAGGGCGTGGCGCGGCACGCGGAAGGTGGAGTCCATCCGCCCTCCCCTACCGGTCGGTGAGGCGCAGTTCAATCCGGCGATTGCGCGCATGGGCCTCGGGCGTGTCCGCCTCCTCCAGCGGCTGCTGGTCGCCGAAGGCGGTGGCGGCGAGGCGGTTCGCGGGGACCCCCGCCTCGATGAGAAGCTGCACCACCGCGAGCGCCCGCGCGGCCGAGAGCTGCCAGTTGTCGGCGAAGCGCCCGCCGCGGATGGGGGTGCGGTCCGCATGCCCGTCCACGCGCAGGATCCAGGGCGTGCCGGGGGGGATGCGCGGGGCGATCTCGCCGAGCAGCCGCGCGATCTGGCGGAGCTGCGCCTGGCCCGCTGCCGAAAGCTCGGCCGAGGCGGGGGGGAAGAGCAGCTCGGCCTGGAAGACGAATCGGTCCCCCACCACGCGCAGCTCCGGCCGGTCGCCGAGGGCGGCGCGCAGCCGGGCGTAGAACTCGCTGCGCGTCTGCTGCAGCTCCTCCACCCGTGCGAGCAGGGCGGCGTCCAGCCGGGCCTGGAGGTCGCCCAGCCGCGCCTCGCCCGCCCGCACCCGCGCCTCGGAGACATCGAGCGCGGCGATGAGGCGGGCGAGCTGGGCGCGCAGCTCCGCGAGCTCGCGCGCGAGCCGCTCGCCATCGGCGGCGGCGGCGGCGAGGGCCTGCTGGCGGCGCTCCGCCTCGGCGCGCAGGGCGGCGCCGCCGGCGCGCTCCAGGCGCAACTCCTCCGACAGCGCGGCGATCTGCCGCTCGAGCGTCACCAGCGCGCGGTCCCGCCCGCTCAGCGCCGAGGCGAGGAAGCCCTGCCCCAGCACGAAGACGAGCAGCACGAAGATGATGACCATGAGCAGGGTGGAGAGCGCGTCCACATAGCCCGGCCAGGCGTCGAAGGGCGCGGCGCGCCGCAGCCGCCTAGCCATCGCGCCGGGCGAGCGCGCGCAGGAGCTGCTGCATCTCCTGCCGCCGCTCCTCCTCGCGCTGCAGGATCTGCGCCTGCTGCTCGGCCACGCGGCCCAGCAGATACTGGGTGGCGCGGGCCTGCTCGGCCAGCACCGACATGCGATCGGCGAGCAGGGCGAGAGAGGCGGGGCCGCCGCCCTGCTCCAGCGCCGCCTGCACGGATTCGACCGCCGCGCCGAGCTGGTCGAGCAGGGGCGCGAGCTCGCCCGCGCCGCCCTCCGACAGCCCGCCCGAGAGCAGCGCGTGGCCGGCCAGCCAGTCCTCCAGCTCGGTGGCGAAGCGGCTCTGCGCCTGGCCGGCGGTGAGGTCGAGGAAGCCCAGCACCAGCGCCCCCGCCAGCCCGAACAGCGAGGAGGAGAAGGCGACGCCCATGCCGCGCAGCGGCTCCGCGAGGCCGGCCTTGAGCTGGTCGAACAGCTCCATCGCCTCGCCGCCGGAGAGGCGCATGGCCCCGATCACCTCCGCCACCGCGGCGATGGTCAGCAGCAGCCCCCAGAAGGTGCCGAGCAGGCCGAGGAAGATCAGCAGCCCCGTCATGTAGCGCGAGAGCTCGCGCGTCTCGTCCAGCCGCGCCACGATCCCGTCCAGCACCGAGCGCAGCCCGCCGGCGGAGAGGGCGAGCCGCTCCGACCGCCGGGCGGCCAGCAGCGCGGCGAGCGGGGCGAGCAGCCGCGGCTCCGGGCGCGCCGGCGCAACGCCCCAAGAGTTGCGGAAAGACCCGACCCACCCCCCCCCCCCCCCCCACCGCCCCCCCCGCCAG
>JBKBSR010000285.1:0-4384 GCA_046291055.1 Roseococcus sp. | reverse complement strand
CCCCCCCCCCCCCCCCCCCCCCCCCCCCCCCCCCCCCCCCCCCCCCCCCCCGCCTCCGCGCCCCCGGTCCCGGCCGGTGTCCGCTATCCGATCGCCAGCACGCCCGCGAGGGCCAGCAGTGTGATGAAGCCTGTGCTGGCCGCGCCCAGCAGCAGGGGGGTGGCGCCGCGGGCCTTGAGGGCCTTGAGGTCGGTCTGCAGGCCGAGGGCGGCGACGGAGGCGGCGAGCATGAGCGGCACCAGGCTGCGGCTGGCCTCCACCGCGAAGGCCGGGACGAGGCCGGTGGAGCCGAGCAGGACGAGGCCCAGGAAGCCGAAGGCGAACCAGGGCACGGGCGCCTTCACCGGCCCTGCCGTGGCCTGGGCGCGGCGGGCGATCCACCAGCCCAGGGCCAGCACCGCGGGCGCCAGCAGGAACACGCGCGCGAGCTTCATCACCGTGCCGGACTGCGCGGCCTGCGCCCCGCCGGCCGCCGCCGCGCCCACCGCCTGCACCACCTCATGGATGGCCGCCCCGGCCCAGAGCCCGTAGCTGGCGGCGGGCAGGCCCATGAGCTCCGCGAGGTAGGGGAAGACCAGCAGCGCCAGCGTGCCGAACAGGGTGATGACGGCCAGGGCGTAGGTCACATCCTCCTCGCGCCCGCGCGCCACCTGGTTCGCCGCGACGATGGCCGAGGCGCCGCAGATCGCCGTGCCCGTGCCGATGAGCTGCGCCAGCGCCGGGTCCACCCCCATGCGCGCGCCGAGCCAGATGGTGAAGGGCAGGGTGGCGGCCACCACCAGCAGCGCCAGCACGAGCGCCCCGGGCCCGAGCGACCAGAGCATGCCCAGCGTCACCTGCAGCCCCAGCAGCACGATGGCCGCGCGCAGCACCGGCCGCACGGCATAGGCCACGCCCGGCTTCAGGGCCGCCGGCCGTCCCGCCGCCGCGCCCAGCGCCACGCCCAGCACCAGCGCCACCACCACCGGGTTCAGCGCGGCGATGCCGGTGAGGTTCCGCACCAGGATCGCCAGCGCGGCGATGCCGAAGCAGAGGAGCAGGCCGGGCGCGCGTTCGCGCAGGCGGCGGGCGAGGGGCTGGGCGGGGGCGCTGGCGGTGCTGGGGGCGGCCATGAATCCGGCGAGAGGACGTTTCGCCCCCGACCCTCCCGCCGGGACTCGCGGGCGTCAAGCCGGGGCGGGCTACTCCGCGGCGACGGGCAGGGCCGGGGAGAGGCCGAAGGCCTCGGCCAACAGGGTCAGCGAGCGCGCCCGCGCCGCCGGATCGTGGCAGGGGGTGAGCACGGCCACCTCCTGCACGCCGAGTTCCGCGGCCAGGGCGGCGAGACGCTCGCGCAGCTCCGCACCGGTGCCGATGATCGCGCGCTCGCGCATCCGCGCCACCCGGGCGCGCTCCTCCTCGGTGTAGGGATAGGCCTCGGCCTCCTCCGCGGTCGGGAAGGGCGGGAAGACGCCGCGGTCGCGGAAGAGCCGCCAGAGGGCGCGGGGGGCGAAGAGTCGCTCGGCCTCGGCGCGGGTGTCGGCGGCCAGCGCATAGACGGCCACCGCCGCATGGGCGGGCCGGCCGCGCAGCGGGCGGAACCCCTCGCGGTAGAGGCGCAGCGCCTCCTCCGCGCCGCGCCCGTCGGTGATGAAGCTGGCGAAGCAGTAGGGCAGGCCGAAGAAGGCCGCCACCTGCGCCCCGTAGTCGCTGGAGCCGAGAATCCAGACCTCCGGCGCCGTCTCCACCTCGGGCGAGGCGCGCACGGCCCGGAAGGGATGGTTCTCGGGCAGCCCGTCGCCCAGCCAGCCCAGCAGGTCGCGCACCTGCTGGGGAAACAGGTCCGCCGCCTGGGCGGCGTTGGGGTTGAGCGCGAAGGCGGTGCGCCCGTCGCTGCCCGGGGCGCGGCCGAGGCCGAGGTCGATGCGCCCGGGCGCGATGGCCTCCAGCGCGCGGAACTGCTCGGCCACCTTCAGCGCGGAGTAGTGCGGCAGCATCACCCCCGCGCTGCCCACCCGGATGCGCCGGGTGGTGGCGGCGATGGCGGCGATCAGGATTTCCGGCGCGCTGCCCGCGTGGCTCTGGCTGTTGTGGTGCTCGGCCAGCCAGTAGCGGGCATAGCCCAGCCGGTCCGCCAGCCGGGCCATCTCCAGCGTCTCGCGGATCGCCTCGCCGGGCCCGCGGCCCGAGACGATGGTGGACTGGTCGAGGATGGAGAGGGCGGGCAGAACCATGCCCCGAGGTTAACGACGCCGGGGACCACCATGGAAGAGAGCTTCATGCGCCGCGCCATCGCCCTCTCCTGCCAGGGGGTCGAGGAGGGCGGCGGCCCCTTCGGCGCCGTGGTGGTGCGGCAGGGCCGCATCATCGGCGAGGGCCGCAACAATGTGGTCCCGGGCCGCGACCCCACCCAGCACGCCGAGATCGTGGCCATCCGCGCCGCCTGCGCCGCGCTCGGCACCCATGACCTGACGGGGGCGGTGATCTACACGAGCTGCGAGCCCTGCCCCATGTGCCTCTCGGCCATCTGGTGGGCGCGCATCGGCGAGATCGTCTATGCGAACGACCGCGCGGGCGCGGCCGCCATCGGCTTCGACGACGCGGCGATCTACGAGGAGGTGGCGCGCCCGCTCTCCTCCCGCCGCCTGCCGCTGCGCCGGCTGCTGGCCGAGGAGGCGCTGGAGGCCTTCCGGCTCTGGGAGGCGAAGCCGGACAAGGTGCCCTATTGATATCCCGCGCGCACAGGATCGACCTTCCTGCGGCGCGTATCAGGCGCTACCCCTCGCAGCCCGGGGGCGGCGCGCGGCCCTTGGTCTGCGCCACGAAGGCGCGCCAGTTCAGCACCAGCGGGCTGTCCGACCAGCCGTGCAGGCTGCCGAGCCAGTTGCGCGCGGGGCTGATGGCGTCCTCCACCGGCGCGGCGCAGAGCGTGCCCGCGGGCGCGCGCCCGCCGCCCGTCACCGCCGGGGGGGCCAGCGCGAGCACCGCGGCGAAGGCGGCGGCGGCGAAGATCGGGAAGCTGCTGCGCATGGCGGGCTCGGCATTCCGGTGTGGTCAACCGCCGGGGCGGGGCGGGCCGCGCCCGATGCGCGGCATGATGGCGGTTGCAGGAGACATGCCATCACGCCCATTTTGAATCCTTCGTGAAAACAAGCCATTCGGCCGTTCCGATCCACGCGATCCGCGAAACCTCTTGCATTTTGCAACGCAAACTCGCGTGCGGATGCTGCCGGCAGGGAGGCCCTTCAACCAGGCGTTGTTCCGGCCGGAGCGCGCGTTACGGCCCGCCGCGGATCTCCCGGCCCGTCACCGTCACGCTGCGGATGCGGCAGAGGTCGAGCCCGCCGATCTCGGCCGCGCTGCCGTCCACGAACACGACGCGCACATGGCTCGTGCCCGGGGCCACCCGGAAGGAAACACTGCCGCCCACGGGCAGGGTGTCCGGGGCCAGCAGGTCATCGCCCCAGGCGCCTGGCCCGACGGGGCTGGCGTAGAACTGCTCCACCGCCAGCCGCGCCTCGTTGCGCAGCGTCAGCGGGCCGGTGCAGGCGCCCAGCCCGCCGGGCGCGGGCGCCTCGGCCGCGCAGGCGGCCAGCAGGGGCAGGGCGAGCAGGGCCGCGCGCCTCACCACGCCGGCTCCTTCACCGGCATGGCCGCGCCGCCGGTCAGCGCCTCGCCGGCCTCCAGCAGCGCATCCTCGCGGTGGCGCGGGCCGAGAAGCTGCACGCCCACCGGCACGCCCGCGGGCGTGAAGCCGGTGGTGACCGCAAGCCCGGGCAGCCCGAGCAGCGGCACGCCGAGCTGGGTGAGCTGCGCCTCCATGATCTCGCGGAAGCGGTCGAAGCCGCGCATGTCGTCCTCGTTGGGGAAGGGCAGCTCGCCCGAGACCGGGCAGAGCACCAGGGGGAAGCGTTCGAAGAACAGCATCCACTGGCGCAGCAGCCCGGCGCGGGCGGTCAGCGCGTCCTGGAACTCCTCCAGGCTCGGCGGCGGCGCCAGGCGCTGCATGTGGCGATAGACGGCCAGCGAGGCGGGCTCGTTCTCCCTCTCCACCATCGCCATGGCGCCGCGCGGCAGGGTGGCGAGCCAGAGCATGGCCTGCAGCCGCGCCGGCTCGCGCAGCGGGGGCAGCGCGTCCAGCTCCTCCACCGCCCAGCCGGCCTCGCGCAGCCGGGCGGCGGCCGCGCGCAGCGCCGCCTCCACCTCGGGCGCGACCGTCATCCCCTCCGGCGCGACGCAGAGGGCGGCGCGCCTCGGCAGGGGCGGGCCCTGCAGCGGCGCGTCCACCCACCAGGGGTCGCGCGGGTCGCGCGCCGCCCTGGCGGAGAGGACGAGGCACAGATCCCCAATCCTTCGCTCCCGCGACCCACTGACCCCCATGAGCTATGGGCCGGTGTCGCGCTCT
>JBKBSR010000284.1:0-4388 GCA_046291055.1 Roseococcus sp. | reverse complement strand
TTGAAGCGCGGGAAGTTCATGAGGATGGCGAAGGAGGCGAAGAGCTGCAGCCCCTCGGTGAAGGCGCCGAAGGCGGCCAGCGTCTTGGCGATCTCGGTCTTGTTCTCGACCGAGAAGGACTGCATGTAGTCGTACTTGTCCTTCATCTCCTTGTATTTCAGGAACGCCGTGTATTCGATTTCCGGCATCCCGATGGTGTCGAGGAGATGCGAATAGGCGGCGATGTGCACCGTCTCGATGTTCGAGAAGGCGCTGAGCATCATGAGCACTTCCGTCGGCTTGAACACCTGGGAGTAGTGCTTCATGTAGCAGTTGTTCACCTCGACATCCGCCTGGGTGAAGAAGCGGAAGATCTGGGTGAGCAGGTTGCGCTCGGCGGCCGTGAGGTTCTTCTGCCAGTCCTTCACGTCATCGGCGAGCGGCACCTCCTCCGGCAGCCAGTGGATGCGCTGCTGCTGCAGCCAGGCCTCGTAGGCCCACGGGTAGCGGAAGGGCTTGTAGACCGGGTTCGACGTCAGAAGGTCGAACTTGATGGGCAACTCGTCGGTGCTGATCCCGTCGGGCATCTTCCTGTCCTCGTTTGCACTCCGGGGCTCCGCCCCTGAAACCCCGCCAGGAAATCCAGTTTCCTGGACCGTCGATCCATGCGTCCCACAGATGCAGGAAACCGGGTTTCCTGCCCGAAGGATGCGGGAGGGCGGCGCCCTCCCGCGGTCACCGCCTCACTGGCAGGCCAGGCATTCCTCGTAGTTGGTGGTCGAGCCCGGCGCCGGCGCCTTCGGCGCATCCTCCACCGCGATCGCGATGGCCTTCTCGCTCACCGTGTCCGCGCGCTGGATGGAAAGCGAGCGGCAGTAGTAGAGGCTCTTCACCCCCTTCTTCCACGCCAGCATGTGGATCTGGTGCAGATCCCGCTTGTGGACGTTGGCGGGCAGGAAGATGTTCAGCGACTGCGCCTGGCAGATGTAGGGCGTGCGGTCGGCCGCGTGCTCGATCACCCAGCGCTGGTCGAGCTCGAACGCCGTCTTGAACACGTCCTTCTCGTCCTGGCTCAGGAAGTCGAGGTGCTGGACCGAGCCCTTGTTGACCGTGATGGAGGTCCAGGTCTCGGCGTCGTCTCGCCCGTGCTTCGCCAGCACCGCCTTCAGATAGGGGTTGCGGACGATGTAGCTGCCTGAGAGCGTCTTGTGGTTGTAGACGTTCGCCGCGATCGGCTCGATGCCCGGCGAGGCGCCGCCGCAGATGATGGAGATGGACGCGGTGGGCGCGATCGCCATCTTGTTCGAGAAGCGCTCCATGAAGCCGTATTCGGCGGCGTCGGGGCAGGGGCCGCGCTCCTCGGCCAGCAGGCGCGAGGCGGCGTCCGCCTGCTCGCGGATGTGCTTGAACATCCGCTTGTTCCACACCTTGGCCATGACGCTCTCGAAGGGCACGCCCTTCTGCTGCAGGAAGGAGTGGAAGCCCATCACCCCGAGGCCGACCGACCGCTCGCGCATCGCCGAGTAGCGCGCCTTGGCCATGCTGTCGGGCGCGGTGTCGATGAAGTTCTGCAGGACGTTGTCCAGGAAGCGCATCACGTCCGTGATGAACAGCGGATGCTTGTGCCACTCGTCCCAGGTCTCGAGGTTGAGGGAGGAGAGGCAGCACACCGCCGTGCGCTGCTGGCCGTGGTGGTCCATGCCCGTGGGCAGCGTGATCTCCGAGCAGAGGTTGGAGGTCTTCACCTCCAGCCCCGCCAGCTTGTGGTGCTCCGGCCGCGCGCGGTTCACGTGGTCGGAGAAGATGATGTAGGGCTCGCCCGTCTCGATCCGCGCGGTGAGGATGCGGATCCAGAGGCTGCGGGCCGAGACGGTCTTGACGATGGAATGGTCCTTGGGGCTGGTCAGCGCCCAGGCCTCGTCGGCCTCCACCGCGCGCATGAAGGCGTCGCTGACCAGGATGCCGTGGTGCAGGTTCAGCGCCTTGCGGTTCGGATCGCCGCCGGTCGGGCGGCGGATTTCGATGAACTCCTCGATCTCCGGGTGATGCACCGGCAGATACACCGCCGCCGAGCCGCGCCGCAGCGAGCCCTGGGAAATGGCGAGGGTGAGGCTGTCCATCACCCGGATGAAGGGCACGATGCCCGAAGTCTTGCCGTTCTGCCCCACCTTCTCGCCCAGCGACCGGAGATTGCCCCAGTAGGAGCCGATGCCCCCGCCCTTGGAGGCGAGCCAGACATTCTCGTTCCACAGTGCGACGATGGATTCGAGGCTGTCGTTCGCCTCGTTCAGGAAGCAGGAGATCGGCAGCCCGCGCGTCGTCCCCCCGTTGGACAGCACGGGTGTCGCCGGCATGAACCACAGCTTCGAGATGTAGTCGTAGAGGCGCTGCGCATGCGCCGGATCGTCGCCATAGGCCGAGGCGACGCGGGCGAAGAGATCCTGATAGGACTCGCCCGGCATGAGATAGCGGTCATCGAGCGTCGCGCGCCCGAAATCCGTCAGCAGCGCGTCGCGCGAACGGTCCACCTGGACCTGGTGATGCCCCTGCAACTGAACGGCGTCGAACACGATCCGATCCCCCTCCGATCCCCCGGCCCGGGATCATGCCTCAGGCTTCGCCGCCCTTCAACCACATCTAGCGGTCGGGGGCGGCCCCCTCCACCAGATGAAGTGGTCTGGCGACTCGGGGCGCGCCGCGGAAATCCGCCATCCGAGGCGTTTCCGTGCCCTTGCAGATGCGCCCGCGCCGCGCCGAGACAAGCGCCCGCTGTGACATGCCAGCCACAATCCTGCCGCGCGAGGGCCGCGGGCGCGCCATCCCCGCGATCCCCGCAATCCACAGGGACCGGCCGCGCGTGATCGGGCAGGGAAGGGGAGGGCGAAGGGCGGCGGCCTACCGCCCGTCGCGCCAATGCGCGGGGGGCTCGAATCCGCCGGTCCAGAGGCCGCGCTGCGCCTGCCGCGCCTCGGCCTCGGCGGCGGCGAGGCCGGGGCGCCCCGCGCCATCGGCCAGCGCCCAGCCGGCCGAGACGAGGGCGTGGTTCAACTCCACCTCGCCCGAGCGGCAGACGCCCAGCGCCCGGCCGAAGCGGTCCCGCCCCTGCAGCCGGCACTCGACTCCGCGATCTGCCACGAGCCGCGCCAGGGCGGCGGCGGCGGCGGTGCCGCAGTCGTAGAGGCGGCCCTGAAGGTCGGTGCAATGCTGGCCGCGCTCCGGCGCGTCCACGCCATAGAGGCGCAGGGTGCGGTCGCCCAGACGCAGCGTGTCGCCATCCACCACGCGCAGCTCGGCCGCGGCGGCGCGCCATTCCTGGTGGCGCGGGGCGGAGCCCATCAGTTCCGAGGGCAGGCCGAGCGCGATCACCAGCGCCCCCGCGCCGGCCGTGGCGCCCACCACGGCCGTTCGCCCCCAGCGGCGGGGGGCGGGCGCGGATCGGAAGAGGCGGCGTCGGCGCATGGGGGGTTCGTTAACCCGTCCTCCGGGGCGCTGGCAACCCCGTGTTACGCCGTATTACGGGGCGCTCGATTCAGGCGGCCTTCGCCTCGCCCGCCTTCCAGAAGCGCCGGCTGCGCCGCAGTTCCTCCCAGGCGGCGATGGCGGCCAGCCGGCTGCCCTCGGCCCGGCCGGCCGCGAATCCGGTCACCGCGCCGATGGCGAACTCGCCCGCGCCGCGCCCGGCGAGTCGCGCGGCGAGACCGCGCGCCACCACCGCGTCATTGGCCAGCCCCAGCGCATCCTGCAGCGCCGCGAGCCGGCGGTTGAAGCGGCGCGCCGCCTTGCCCGGCCAGAGCGCGGCGAAGGGTTCGGCCGCGTAGCGCAGCCGCTTGGCGTCGAGGCGCATCTCGTGCAGCGCCTCGGGGCCGAGCGCCTCCATCCGCTTGCCCGCCTTCTTCAGCCGCTTCCAGCGCCGGCGCAGCACCTCGGCGGCGAAGGGGGCGAGCGGCTGCTCCGGCGCGTCCGCGGGGCGCAGCAGCAGCAGCGCGAGGCCGAGCCACAGCGCCTGGCGGAAATCGGGCCCCTCCAGCATCGCCGCCACGGCGGCGTAGGCGGCGGCGCGCTCGCGCCCGGCGGCGCCGACCAGCCGCCGCAGTCGCGCATCCCCGCCCAGGGCCTCGAGGGCGCCGGCGGCGATTCCCTCCAGGAACACGTCCCAGTCCCGCGCCGCGCCGAGGCTCGCGGCCAGCCCCTTCAGCGCCGCGTCGAAGGCGCGCCAGTCGGGCCCGTCCACCGCGGGGCGGAAGATCCGCAGCAGCGAGCGCATGCGGCGCAGCGCCACGCGGCCCTGGTGCACGCCGCGCGGCCCGGCCTCGAGCCGGCAGAGCGCGCTCTCGGCCAGCAGCACTTCCAGCAGATGGCCGAGCGCCGCGCGCAGCGCCGCCTCCACCGTCTCCGCGCCCGCCAGCGAG
>JBKBSR010000283.1:0-4402 GCA_046291055.1 Roseococcus sp. | reverse complement strand
CCCCCCCCCCCCCTCCGTCTTCCCCCTCCCCCCCGCCCCCGGCGATGCCGGCCGAAGCCCCGCGCCCGCCGCCCGCCGAGCTCCCGCTGTCCGCGCCCGCGCCGCCGCCCGCCGCTCCGGAGGCGGCCGCACCGGCGGCCCCGCCGCCCCCGGCCGCCACGGAGGCGGAGGCGGGCACGGAGCCGCCGCGGGCCGCGCTTGGCTTGACCCCGCCGCCGCTCGCCCCGCCCCGCTTCCCGCTCGGCCTCGGGGCGCGTCGCCGTCGCCGCACGGAGCCCGAGGCGGCCGAGGAGGATCCCCGTCGCCGCCGCCGCCTCGCCGGCGGGCTGCTGCTGCTGGCCTGGCTCCTCTCGGTCGGCCTCGTCTCGGGCGTGCTGCTGCTGCTCTATCTGTTCCGCGCCGATGTGGCGCAGGCCTGGGAGCCCTTCCTGCGCGTGGTGCAGGCGATCGGCGGCTGAGGCGGACGGCGATCACGCCGGACGCATCGCGCATGCCGGGTTGGCGGGCGGCGGCGTGCCGAAACAAGGCCATGCCCGCGGCCGCGCCGCCTTCCCCACAAGAACGGCGACCGCTCGCATGGGGCGGCGCGGCCGCCCGTATCAGGCGGCGCGCGGCGCGGCGCGGCGGCCGATGAGGCGCGCCGGATCGAGCGCGCAGGCACCCGCGCCGAGCCCCGCCTGCACCAGCAGCGCCGCCGCCAGGAAGGCGGGGAACTCCCAGCCGCCGCCCGGGGCGCTGAACAGCCAGCCATTGCCGGCATGGGCGAGGGTGGCGCCCAGCATGATCGGCAGGGTCAGCAGGCTGGCGAGCCGCACCCACAGGCCGAGGATCAGCGCGATCCCCGCCGCCGTCTCGCCGAAGGCGACCAGCGCGCCGAGCATCGGCGGGTAGCCCAGCGATCCGAAGAAGCCCATGGTGCCGGCAAGCCCGAACACGCCGAGCTTGAGCCAGGCGCCGTGCGCCAGCAGCAGCGCGCCGAGGGAGAGCCGCAGCAGCAGCGCCGCATGAGGGCTGGTCTGGTCGGGGGTGGGCATCGGCGTGATCCTTCTCCGCAAGGGGGTGTTCCGTGGCCGGGAAACTGCCCCCCCCCCGCGCGGCGCTTCCAATGCCGGCGCGGAACGGGGATCATCACGGCCGTCAATGGCAAGGGGCCGCGCATGACGGATCTCTCGCAGCTCGACCTCAACCTGCTGCGCGTCTTCGACGCGGTGGCGCGGGAGCGGCACGTCACCCGCGCGGCGCAGCGGCTGCATCTCTCGCAGCCGGCGGTGTCCAACGCGCTGGCACGGCTGCGCGCCGCGCTGGGCGATGAGCTGTTCCTGCGCCGCCCGGGCGGGGTGGAGCCCACCGCGCTCGCACAGGCCCTGGCCGGCCCGGT
The DNA here is from genome assembly GCA_046291055.1 of Roseococcus sp. Classification (GTDB taxonomy): domain Bacteria; phylum Pseudomonadota; class Alphaproteobacteria; order Acetobacterales; family Acetobacteraceae; genus Roseococcus. The sequence continues at coordinate 3,024 of JBKBSR010000283.1, read as the reverse complement.
GGCCGAGGCGCTGGACCGGCTGGCCGAGACCCTCTCCGTGCGCGCGCCCTTCGATCCGGCGACCGCGCGGCGCGTCTTTCCCGTCGCCTTCTCGGAATATGCGGAAGCCGTGCTGGCCCCGCCCGTGCTGGCGCGGCTGGCGCGGGAGGCGCCGGGCTGCCTGCTCGCCATCCGCCACGCCGACCGCACCAATGCCGAATCCCTGCTGGAGCGCGGCGAGGCGGTGCTCGCCGTGGCCGTGCTGCCCGAGCCGCCCGCCCTCTACACCCGGCTGCGCATGCTGCCCGAGGCCTTCCTGACGGTGATGCGCGCCGACCACCCGCTGGCCGAGGGCGCGCTCGACCTCGAGCGCTTCCTCTCCGTGCCGCATCTGCTCCATTCGCCCAACGGCTCGCGCGAGGGGGCGCTCGACCACGCGCTGGCGGCGCAGGGACGGGCGCGGCGGCTGGGCGGGGTGGTGGCGCATCTCTCGGCCGTGCCGGACATCCTGGCGCGGACGGAGTTCGTGATCACCCTCTCGGCGCGGCTGGCGCGGCGGATGGCGGCCGCGCATGGCCTCGCGCTGCGCGAGCCGCCGGTGGCGGTGCGGCACACGCGGCTCTCGCTGGTGTTCCACCGCCGCTTCGAGGCGGATCCGGGCCATGCCTGGCTGCGCCGGCTGCTGCTGGCCGAGGCGCGGACGGTGTAGCGCGGCGCGAAGGAGGACCACCCATGCCCGAAACCCCCGAAGGGCTGCTCGCGCGGCTCGCCGCCGCCGGCATCGCGGCGCGCACCGAATGGCATGCGCCGGTGTTCACCGTGGCGGAAAGCCGGGCGCTGCGCGGCAGCCTGCCCGGCGCCCACACCAAGAACCTGTTCCTGCGCGCGGCCAAGGGCGAGGGCTTCTTCCTCGCCGTGCTGGAGGAATCGCGGCAGGTGAGCGTCAACGCGCTGGCCCGCGCCGCGGGCTGGCCGCGCGTGCGCATGGGCAGCGCCGAGGAGCTGCGCGCCGTGCTCGGGGTCGAGCCGGGCAGCGTCACCGCCTTCGGGCTGGTGAACGCGCCCCCGGGCGCGGTGCAGGTGGCGATGGACGCGGCGCTGGCCCGCGCCGAGGGGCTGGTCTGGTGCCATCCGCTCGTGAACCGCGCCAGCACCGGGCTCGCGCCGGCCGATCTGCTGGGCTTCCTGCGCGGCCTCGGCCATGCGGTGCGGCTGGTGGAGCTGGGCTGACGGCGCCTCACCGCCCGGCCAGGCGCTCCCCCCAGGGCGGGGTGCGCCCGAGCCGGTTCTCCATCACCACCAGGAAGGGGCGCGCGCCCGGCAGCAGCCGCCCCGCCGCATCGGCGGGGAAGCGGGCCAGCGCCACCGCGTCCTGCACATTGCCGCCCACCGCCTCCACCACGCCGGGCCCCACGGCCACGACGAGGTCGCAATGCATGGGGCGGAAGCGGCCGCGCTCCGCGGCGCGATCGGCCCAGCGCGCGAGCGGGGTGGCGGAGCGGTCGAAGCAGACCAGGTCGCCCGGGGCGGGGGGGTGCGCAGCGGGGTCGCGCGGCAGGAAGGGCGCGCGGCGCGGATGCGCCGCGGCCAGCGCGTCCAGATGGTCCAGGTAGCGCGCATGCGCGGCGTCGGGCGCGAACTCCGGCCAATCCACCCCCGCGGCGGCCATGAGCCAGGAGATGAAGGCCGCCGACCAGAAGGGCTGAGCCCAGAGAGCGCCCTCCTCCGCCTCGCCGGCCAGGGCGGCGGCGTAGAGGGCGCGGTTGCGGGGAATGGCGGCCTCGGCCTGGGCGGGCGGCAGGGCGCGCCAGTAGGCCAGCACGGCGGGGAAGGCCGCCGCCTCGGATTCCCGGCGCGGCGGGCCGGCGGGCGTGCAGGGCGCAAGCGGGGGCCCCGGCAGGCCGATGGCGAGGCAGCCCCACTCCTGCCACTCGGCGAGGGCGAGGCGGATCAGCCGCTCGCGCGCCGCGGGCGGATAGGCGAGCGGCGGCGAGGGCGGCAGGGCGCAACCCGCCAGCAGGGCGAGCAGGCACAGGGGCGCGAGGCGCGGCACGCCCCCGCCCTGCCAGAGCCGCGCGCGGGCGGCAAGGCGGCGCGGCCTCAGCGCCGGATCAGGATGTAGTTCACCGTCAGGTCTATCGTCACGCCGTTCGGGTCGGCCGGCGGCGGGAAGGCGGGCAGCCGCGCGCCCTGGAAGGGGAAGCTGGTGGCGAAGTTCAGCGAGGGCGAGGTGGAGGGGCCGATGAGCTGCACCGAGCGCACCGTGCCGTCCGGCGCGGCCACCACGCGCACCCGCACCGTCCCGTCCTCGCCGAGCTGGATGGCGCGCTCGGGGTAGCGGATGTTCTGGTCGAGCCAGCGGCGGAAGGCGGCGCGCCAGTCCGCGCCCACCTGCGCGCCGGTGACGCGCACCGAGGGGTCGGCGCTGGGGCGGCCCTCCAGGAAGCGCGGGTCCACGCGGGTGTCCAGGCCGCGGCCCTGGGGCCGGCCGGCGGGCGGCGCGGCCCCCGCCTGGGGGCCGATCTGCACCCCCTCGGGCGCCCAGACGCCCGGCAGATCGGGTGGGCGCTGCGGGGCGGGGCGCGGCTGCGGGCGCGGCGCGGGCCGGGACTGGGGCGTGGGCCCGGGCGGCAGGGGCAGGGCGAAGCGCTCGGGCAGGCGCAGCGGCGTGGGCGGGGCCAGCAGCTCCTCGGCACTGGGCAGGTCGGGGAAGGCCTCGGCGACGGGCGGTGCCTCGGGGCGCGGGGGCAGGGGCGGCGGGGCGACGGGGCGCGGGGCCTCGGCCAGGGCCGGGGGGGGCGGCGGCTCCGGGCTGGGGGGCGCGGGCGGGGCCTCGGCGACGGGCGGGGCCGGGCGTGGCGGAGCAGGAGGCTCGGGCGGCGCAGGCAGGGGCGGGGCCTCGGCTAGGCGCGGCGCGGGCGGCGGCGGCGTGACGGCGGGGCTCGGGGCGGGCGGCAGGGCCAGCGGCAGGGGGGGCGCGGGCGGGGACTCGATGCCCTCTGGGGGGTCGGACTCCGGCCACTCGGCCCCGCCACCCCCGAAAAC
>JBKBSR010000282.1:0-4404 GCA_046291055.1 Roseococcus sp. | reverse complement strand
AGGTCGCGCCTGTACACCTCGGAGACGAAGGGCAGCTCGTCCATGTTTTCGAGGACGGGGCGCTCCTCGTTGTGGACGATCACGCCCTCGGCGTTGCGGTAGCTGAGGCCCTTGATGGAGGTGAGGTCGCGCCCCTCGGCGGCCTCCTTCACCGTGAAGTCGAATTCGTTGCGCGCCACCCAGTCCACCACCGGCGCGTCGCGCAGGCTCTCATGCGCCTGCACCGCGACCTTGGCGCCGATCATGCCGATCTTCATCGCCGGGTTCGCGGCCTTCAGCGCCTCGGCCACCTTCACGTCCGAGGCGAAGGAGGGGGTGGAGGTGTGCAGCACGCACAGGTCGTAGTCCCGCGCCATGGCGGTGACGTCGGCCAGCGTCTGGTTGTGGGGCGGCGCGTCCACGAGCTTCGAGCCGGGCACCAGCGCCGCCGGCTGGGCGAGCCAGGTGGGGAACCAGAAGCTCTTGATCTCGCGCCGCGCCTGGTAGCGGGCGCCCGCGCCGCCGTCGAAGCCGTCGAAGGAGGGGGCCTGGAGGAACAGGGTGCGCATCATCGCGAAGCGGCTTCCTTCGCCGTGGTGGGATGGCCGGGGGCGGGGGCGGCCACGATCCGCCCGCCCGCCCGCAGGAGGAGGCGCCGGCCCTGCCAGACCACGCCTCCGGGATAGAGAGCCGTGGCCCAGACCGCGAAGGAAAGCAAGTCGCGGATGGGCAGCCACGCGAGAAAGCCCCAGCCGCGCTCCCCGGCCGCCAGGTTCACCCGCCGCGCCAGCGCCGCCCGCGCCGCGAAGGCCGCCCCGAGCACGCCGACCGCCGCAAGGCCCGGGGCCAGGGCCAGGGCCAGCAGCGCCCAGGGAATCGGGTTGGTGAGGGCGAGGCCCACATGGCTCCAGGGCCGCAGGATGCGCGTGGTGCGCGCCCAGCGCAGCTCATGCGCCCAGAGGGCGGCGAAGCTCTCCTCGCCCATCACATGGCCGGGCAGCAGCGGCGGCACCACCACCTGCAGCCCCGCCTCCCGCACCGCCTCGCCCAGCGCGTGGTCGTCGGCCAGAACGTCGAGCAGCCGCTCGAAGCCGCCGATGCGCGCCAGCGTCTCGGCGCGCAGCGCCATGGTCGCGCCGTAGCAGCCATCCGCCTGGCCGATCGTCTCGCCCAGCGCCGCGTTGGGCAGGAAATGCCAGTTCACCCCGAGCGCCGCGAGGCGCGACCAGGGCGAGCCATCCGCCGGCACGCCGAGATAGAGGCAGGTGACGAGCCCCACCCCCGGATCGGCCAGCGGGGCGCTCACGGCCGTCAGCCAGTGCGGCGGGCAGTCCATGTCGGAATCCACCGCCACCAGCACCGGATGCCGCGCCTCGGCCGCGAGGTGGACGAGCTGGCTGACCTTGCGGTTCTCGCCCAGGATGGCCGGGCGCAGGATCAGCCGCGCGTGCGGCGCCCCGGCGAAGGCGGCCTCGGCCACCGGGCGCGCCGGGTCATCGGCGCGGGCGACGGCGCAGAGCAGTTCCCACTCCGCTCCATGGCGCTGCGCGAGGCTGGTGGCGAGGCACTGCGCCAGCCGCGGTTCCGCCCCGTGCAGCGGCTTCAGCACGCTGGCGGGCAGGGCGGGGCCCGAGGGCCAGGGGCGGGAGAGGAACTTGCGGAAGGCGGCGCGCGCATAGAGCGCCTGGGCCGCGCCCGCCACCGCCAGCACGCCCGCCGCCACGGCAAGGAACCAGGACACCACCCGCTCGCACCCTTCGCACCTGCCGCCCGAATACGGTATTTCCCGCTGCGTGAAACTCCCCCTCCGCCCGGCCCCCCTGCTCCTGCTCGCCGCGCTCGCGGCCTGCGCGGGCCCCGCCGCAACCGACCCGAGCGACCCCTTCGAGGCCAGCAACCGCCAGGTGCTGGAGTTCAACGAGAGCGTGGACCGCGCCGTGATCCGCCCGCTGGCCGAGGCCTATCGGGACACTGTGCCCGCGCCGGTGCGCACCGGCATCCGCAACGCGGTGAACAACCTGAACGAGCCGGTGGTGCTGGCGAACAACCTGCTGCAGCTGCGCTTCCTGGACGCGGGGCACACGCTGATGCGCTTCTACCTCAACAGCACCGCGGGGCTGCTCGGGGTGGTGGACATCGCGACCCCGGCGGGGATCGAGCGGCGCACCGGCGATTTCGGGCAGACGCTGGCGGCCTATGGCGTGCCGGACGGGCCCTTCCTGATGCTGCCGCTCTTCGGCCCCACCAATCTGCGGGACGCGATCGGCGAGGGGGTGGATTCCGCGGCGAACCCGGTCGGGCTGCTTTCGGGCCATGTGCTGCGGCCCGTGGCGGGGCAGCTCTTCGGCGCCGGGCGCGGGGCGCTGGGCGGGCTGACCCTGCGCACCGACAACCTGGAGTCGCTGGACGCGCTGCGCGCCGAGAGCCTCGACTTCTACGCCCGGCTGCGCAGCGTGGCGCAGCAGCGGCGCGACGCGCAGCTCGGCCGCAGCTCCGACCGGGGCGAGGGGCTGGTGACGCTCGACGACCCGGGCGCGGCGCCGGGCGGCGGCGGCGCGGCCGGGGGCGTGCCCGGCGGCGCGTCCGCGCCCATCGCCCCCGGCCCGGCCGAGAGCGCCCTGACCGGCCGGGGGCCGGGGGTGGTGGAGATCACCCGCGCCTGGGCGCTGGAGGTGCTGCGCCGCGCCGACCCGGCCGCGCCGCGCTGAGGCCTCCTCGCCTCGTATCAGCGGCCGCTGTCAGTGACTCGTGAGAAGGCGACGCGGCCGCTGGCATGCCCTCGGTTCGGCGCGCAGCCGCCACACCGGGCCCCGACGCGGCTCGCCGCGTCGGCTGGCGCCAACCCTGCGCGCGATACGGGCTGCATGTCATGCCGCCCGCATCACGCCCCCATCAGCCGCTGGGTGCGCGCCTGCAGCTCCGCGATCACGCGCGCCGCGCCGCCCTCGCGGATCAGCGTCGTGAACTCGGCCCGGCGCGAGGCGAGCTCGCTGATCGTGCCGGTGAGGTAGATGTCCACCACCCGCGGCGGGTTGCCGCGCAGCAGGTAGGAGAGCGCCACCGGCTCCTGCCCGCCGGTGCGGTTCAGCCGGGTGCGCACCAGCGCATCGCCGTTCGGCATGGCCTGCACGCCGATGGTCTGGAAACTCTCGCCCGAGAAGCCGTCGAAGCGGTTGGCGTAGGTGGCGATGGACCAGCGCGAGAAGGCTTCCGTCAGCGCCTGCTGGTCGGCCGGCGAGAAGCCCGTCCAGGGCGGGCCGACGGCGATGCGCGTCATCGCCGGCAGGTCGAACACCCGCGCCATGACGGGCGCGAGCCGCTCGAAGCGCCCGCGCACGCCCAGGCGCTGCGCCTCGCGCATCACGCCGAGCAGATGGGCGTGGAAGGCCTCGATCACCTGCTGCGGGCTCTCCTGCGCGGCCGCGGGGCGCGCGAGGCCGAGGGCGAGGGCGGGCGGCGCGAGCAGGCCGAGGCGAATCGCGGGGCGGCGTCCGATCATGCGCCGCCATATAGGCTGGCCGGGATGGCTGGACCATGGCGGGCGGACAGGCCAGAAGGGCGGGCGATGCCGCCCACCACCGTCCTGCTCACCGGCGCCACGGGTTTTCTCGGCGCCTCCCTCGCGCGCGTGCTGCTGGCGCGCGGGCATCGGGTGCGCGCCTTCGTCCGCCCCGGCTCGCCGCGCGCCACCCTGGCCGGGCTGCCCATCGAGACGGCGCTGGGCGAACTCACCGATCCCGCCAGCCTGCGCTACGCCATGGCCGGGGTGGGCGCCGTGATCCACGCCGCGGCCGATTACCGCATCTTCGTGCCCGACCCCAAGCGCATGTGGGAGGTGAATGTCGGCGGCACCGGCCATGTCATGGGCGCGGCGCTGGAGGCGGGTGTGCCGCGCATCGTCCATGTCTCCTCCGTCGCCACGCTGCATCCACGCGCCGACGGCAGCCCCGCCACCGAGGCCGATGCGGTGGAGCCGGAGGAGGCCATCGGCCCCTACAAGCAGAGCAAGGCGGCCGCCGAGCGGCTGGTCGAGGCGCTGGTCCAGCGCAACGGGCTGCCCGCGGTGATCGTGAACCCCTCCACCCCCATCGGCCCCTATGACCGCCGCCCCACCCCGACGGGCCGCGTCATCCTGGAGGCGGCGCGCGGGAGGATGCCGGCCTATGTCGAGACGGGCCTCAACCTCGTGCATGTCGAGGATTGCGCGGCCGGGGTGGTGGCCGCCCTCGACCATGGCGCGGTGGGCGAGCGGCACATCCTCGGCGGGCAGGACGTGACGCTGCGCGAGATGCTGGAGTTCATCGCCGCCGAGACGGGCCATCGGCCCCCCTTCCGCCTGCCGCGCGCGCCGCTCTACCCGCTCGCCTTCCTCGCCGAGGCGGCGGCGCGGGGGGGGGTGTCTCTATTTATATACATCCCCCTATT
>JBKBSR010000281.1:0-4407 GCA_046291055.1 Roseococcus sp. | reverse complement strand
TCCCCTCCACTCCTGGGTCCGGCCGCCGTTCCTCGGGTCTGTGGGGTCCCCTCTCCCCCCCCGGTGCCGAGTCTGCGCGGCTGGCCGAGGCGCGGGTGGCCGGCGCGGCCCGCGTGCAGGCGACGGAGCGCGAACTGCTCGCCACCGCCCGCCGCGCCGAGGCGGCCCGCGCCGCCGAAGCCACCGCCCGCGCCGAGGCCGAGGCGCTGACGCGCCGCATCGCCCCCCTGCTGCCCGTGCTGGCGCGGGTGGCCACCCAGCCCGCGCCCCTGCTGCTGGCCGCGCCCCTGCCGCCGGAGGAGGTGGCGCTCGGCCTCGCCGCCATGCGCGCCATGGTGCGCGAAGCGCAAACCCTGGCCGAGGCGCTGCGCGCGGCAGAGACCCGCGCCGCGCGCGAGGCGGCCGAGGCGCTGCGCGAGGGCGCGCGGCTGCGCCTCGCCGAGGCCGCGGCGCGCGAGGCCGCCGCCGCCCTCGACGCCCAGCTCGAGGCCATGCGCGGCCGCGCCGAGCAGTATGGGGCGGCCGAGCGCGCCGCCGCCGCCCGCGCCGAGGAGGCGATGGCCCGCGCCCGCAGCCTGGAGGAGGCGCTGGCCCGCCTCGAGCAGGAGGAAGCGCGCGCCCGCGCCGAGGCCGAGCGCCGCGCCGCCCGCCGCCCCGCCCGCGGCCGCCCCCCGCCCGCGCCGGAGACGGGCCCCGCCGCCATCCCCTCCTCCCTGGCCGCTGGCCCGCCGCCGGTGGTGGGCGAGGTGGTGCGCGGCTTCATGAGCCCCGGCGAGGGCGGGCCCGCGCGCGGCGTGACGCTGGCCGCCGCGCCAGGGGCGCGCGTCGTCGCCCCCTGCGCCGGGCTGGTCGCCTTCGCCGCGCCCTTCCGCAGCTATGGGCGGCTGGTGATCCTGGAATGCGCGCCGGGGCAGCACCTGGTGCTGGGCGGGCTGGAGAGGCTCGACGTGCAGGCCGGCCAGCGCCTGCGCGCGGGCGAGCCGCTGGGCGTGCTGGGCCAGGGCCCCCGCCCCAGCCTCTATGTCGAGTGGCGGCGCGGCGGCGAGCCGGTGGACCCCCGCCCGCTGCTGCGGATGTGACGGGGCGGCGAATCGGCGCTATCCGCCGCCCCGACCAACCCGGAGCCCCGCCATGCCCCAGCCCGCCCATCCCGCCGCCGTGAACGGCCTCACCCTCGCCCAGGCCGAGCGCATCGCCGATGCCGCGCTGGCCAAGGGCCGCGAACTCGGCCTGCTGCCGCTCTGCGTGGTGGTGCTGGACGCGGGCGGCCACCTCAAGCTGGCCAAGCGCGAGGACGGGGCGAGCCTGCTGCGCCCCGAGATCGCGACGGGCAAGGCCTATGGCGCGCTGGCCATGGGCTTCGGCACGCGCGAACTGGCGCGCCGCGCCCAGTCCATGCCGGGCTTCACCAATGCGCTCTCCGACCTCACCGGCGGCAGGGCGGTGCCCGCCCAGGGCGGGGTGCTGGTGCGCGACGCGGCGATGACCCTGCTCGGCGCGGTCGGCGTCTCGGGCGATCTCTCGGCCAAGGACGAGGAGGCGGCGGTGGCCGGCATCGAGGCCGCAGGCCTGGTGGCCGACACGGGCGATCCGGCCTGAGCCGCCGCCGCTGACAGCCCCGCCCGACCGGGTCTAGCCTGCCGCCTTTCCGGCGGGAGAGACCCGATGATGCGCGCGAACAACCTGCATGTGGCGGACATCGCCCACATGGTCCATCAGCAGACCGACATCGCGGCCCATCAGCAGGAGGGCGCGGTGCTCATCGCGCGCGGCGAGGGCGTGCGCGTGTGGGACACCGAGGGGCGGGACTACATCGAGGCCATGGCCGGGCTGTGGTGCGCCTCGCTCGGCTTCTCGGAGCGGCGGCTGGCGGAGGCGGCCTACCGGCAGCTCCTCACCCTGCCCTACTACCACACCTTCTTCCAGAAAGGGCATGAGCCCGCGGTGCGGCTGGCCGAGAAGCTGGCGGAGCTCGCGCCCGCCGACCTGCCCTACGCGCTGTTCCAGTGCTCGGGCTCGGAGGCGAACGACGCCGCGATCAAGCTGGTCTGGTACTACAACAACCTGCGCGGCAGGCCGGCCAAGAAGAAGATCATCGGCCGCATCCGCGGCTATCACGGCAACACGATCGCCACCGCCTCGCTCTCCGGCCAGCCGCACATGCAGGCGGATTTCGACCTGCCCTATGGCGACCGCTTCTTGCATGTGAGCAACCCGAACTTCTACCGCTTCGGCCAGCCCGGCGAGAGCGAGCGCGATTTCTCCGCCCGCATGGCGGCCGAGCTCGAGGCGCTGATCGAACGCGAGGGGCCGGAGACCATCGCCGCCTTCTTCGCCGAGCCGGTGCAGGGCGGCGGCGGGGCCATCACGCCGCCCGAGGGCTATTTCGACCTGATCCAGCCGATCCTGAAGCGGCACGACATCCTCTTCGTCGCCGACGAGGTGATCTGCGGCTTCGGCCGCACCGGCAACATGTGGGGCTGCGAGACCTACGGCATCACGCCCGACATCCTGACCTGCGCGAAGCAGCTCACCGCCGCCTACCAGCCGCTCTCGGCCACGCTCATCTCGCGCCCGATCCAGCAGGCGCTGGTCGAGGGATCGAAGAAGCACGGCAGCTTCGGCCACGGCTTCACCTATGGCGGCCATCCGGTGGCCTGCGCGGTGGCGCTGGAGACGCTCGCCATCTACGAGGAGCGCGACATGGTGGGCCATGTGCGGCGCGTCTCTCCCGCCTTCCTGGACGGGCTCGGCGCCTTCCGCGACCACCCGCTGGTCGGCGACGTGCGCGGGGTGGGCCTGATCGCGGGCGTCGAACTCGTCGAGGACAAGGCGACGCGCGCGCCCTTCGCCCCCGCGCGCAAGGTGGGGCTGCTCGTCCAGCAGAAATGCCACGAGGCCGGGCTCATCGTGCGCGCGATCGGCGATCGCATCGCCTTCACGCCGCCCCTGATCATCACCGAGGCGGAGATCGCGGAGATGTGCCGCCGCTTCGGGCAGGGGCTGGACGCGGCCTGGGCGGAACTCCGCGGCGGGGCGCGGGCGGCGGCGGAGTGAGGGGCTGGCAAGCTTCTTGCTGCGCCTGGAGGCGGAAGGCCCAGAGGAGCAGAGCCGCATGCCCGTCCCCGTGCTGTCCCGCCGCGCCGCGCTCGCCGCCGGCGCCGCCGCGCTCGCCGCCCCGGCGCTCGCCCAGGCGCGCGAGGTGACCATCGCGCACCAGTACATGGTCGTCCCCTTCCGGGTCGCCATGGCCGCGCAGGAGGTGGAGCGCGAGACAGGCTACCGCATCAACTGGCGCATGTTCCAGGCCGGCGCCGACGTGATCCGCGCGATGGCCTCGGGCGACGTGAAGATCGGCGAGGTCGGCTCCTCGCCGACCACGGCCGCCATCGCCCAGGGCCTCGACGTCGAGCTCTTCTGGATCCTGACGGACATCGCGGACGCCGAGGCGCTGATCGTGCGCAACGGCGCGGGCATCACCGCGCCGCAGGACCTGCGGGGCAAGCGCGTCGGCGTGCCCTTCGTCTCCACCACGCATTTCCACCTGCTCTTCGCGCTCGAGCAGTTCGGCATCCCGGCGAACAGCCTGCGCATCCTCAACATGCGCCCCGCCGAGATCGCCGCCGCCTGGGAGCGCGGCGACATCGACGCGACCTTCGTCTGGGAGCCGACGCGCAGCGCGGTGCTGCGGACCGGGCGCGTTCTGCTCACCTCGGGCCTGCTCGCCTCATGGGGCCGGCCGACCTTCGACGGCGTGATCGTGGACCGGCCCTGGGCGCGCGCCAACGAGGCCTTCATGCAGGCCTACACCCGCGCCATGGCGCGCGCGGACGCCGCCTACGCCGCCAACCCGGCGCTCTGGGGCCCGGGCACGCCGCACGCGGCGGCCACCGCGCGCATCACCGGCGCCCGCGCCGAGGACGTGCCGGAGATGATGAAGCTCTACCGCTTCATCCCCGCGGCGCAGCAGGCCTCGGCCGCCTGGCTCGGCGGCGGCGCGGAGGGCGGCTGCGCGCGCGCCATCCGCCACACCGCCGAGTTCCTGGCCGCGCAGGGCCGCATCCAGGCCGTGCCGGCCAACATCGCGGCCCATGTGACGCCGCGCTTCGCGAGCTTCGCCGCGAACGCCTGAGTGGGCGCCGTTTCCGTCCGCGGCCTCTGCGTCGCCTTCCCGCTGCCGGGCGGCGGCGTGCTGCACGCGCTGAAGGACGTGGACCTCGAGATTCCGGAGGGCGGCTTCACCGTCGCCCTCGGCGCCTCGGGCTGCGGCAAGACCACGCTGCTCAACGCCATCGCAGGCTTCATCGAGCCCTCGGCCGGCGAGGTGGTGGTCGCCGGCCGCCGGGTCGCCGCGCCCGGCGCCGACCGCGGCGTGGTGTTCCAGAAGCACGCGCTGATGCCCTGGCT
>JBKBSR010000280.1:0-4414 GCA_046291055.1 Roseococcus sp. | reverse complement strand
TCGGACCGGGGTCCCTTGTCCCTTTCCTCCCCCCCCCCCCTCCTCTCCCCCCCCCCTCCCCCCCTCCTTCCCTCCCCCCCCCCCCCCGCCGCGCCCCCCCGCCCCGGCGCTCGCCCTCGCGCTCGAGGGGGTGCTGCGCGAGACCGGGCCGGGCGGCGAGTGGTTCGCCGCCGGCCTGCCCGCCGCGCCCAGGGCCTCGGTCCATTCCGAGGCGGCCGGGGTGGCGGCGGGGCTGCTCGCCATCTCGCTCGCGCGCGGCGAGGCCGGGACGCTGGCCGCGGCGCGCCACTGGTCGGAACGCGCCCTCGCGCAGTCCGGGCGCGCGGACGCCTTCCTCTCGCCGACCGACGACATCACCCGCGCCACCGTCGGCCCCGGCGGTCTCGCGCATGGGCCGGCCGGCGCCGCGCTGGTCCATGGGCTGATCGCCGGCGCGACCGGCGACCCGGAGGGGGTGCGGGAGGCGTTGGCGATGTTCCTCGCCGCGGCCGCGGATGGCGGGGAGGAGGGCGACCTCTTCGTGGGCGCCGCGGGGCTGCTGCACGGCGCGACCCTGCTCCTCGACGCCTGCGCCGGGATCGAGGGCGGCCCCGATCAGGCCCCGCTGCTCGCCTTCGGCCAGTCCTTGGCCGAACGTCTCGGGCGGCTTCTGGTCGAGGAGCCGCCGATCGGCCGGGGCAGGCGTCTGACCCGGCTCGGCATGGCGCATGGCTGGGCGGGGCTGCTCTACGCGCTGCTCGGCTGGTCGCGGAGACGGAATCTGCCGGTTCCGCCCGGCACGGCCGAGAGGCTCGAGGAGTTGCGCGCCGCCGCCCTGCCCACGCCGGCGGGGCTGCGCTGGCCCATCATGGCCGGGGGCGACGCCACCCGGCCGGAGGCGCATATGCCCGGCTGGTGCAACGGCGGCGCGGGCCATGCGCTGCTCTGGCTGCTCGCCGCCGAGCGGCTCGGCGCGGAGCATCTCGCCGTGGCGGAGGCGGCGGCCGAGGAGGCGACCGCCGCCTGCCGCGAGACGGCCGTGCCCTTCCTCTGCTGCGGCACGGTGGGCGTGGGGTTCGCCCGGCTGGCGCTGTTCGCGGCCACCGGCGATGCGCGCCACCTCGAGGCGGCGGCCGAACTCGCGGAGCGGGCCGCGGCCCGCATCCGCGAGGGCGGGCTGCCGCCGCACAGCCTGATGCGCGGCGCGATGGGGCACGCCGCGCTCGTGGCCGGGCTGGAGCGGCCCGAGGAGGCGGCGCTGCCGGTGTTCGGCCTTCCCGTTGCGCCATGCCCCGTGGCGCCATGAGCGGCCCGCTCGGTCGCTTCCGAGACCTGCCCGAGGGGCCGGAGATGATCCTCCTTCCGGCCGGGCGCTTCCTCATGGGCTCTCCGCCCGATGAGCCGGGCCGCTGCCCCGACCCGCAGGAGGGCCCCCGGCGGGAGATGCGCATCGCTCGCCCCTTCGCCATCGCGGCCGAGCCCGTCACGCGCGGACTGTTCGCGCGCTTCGTCAGGGAGACCGGCCTCATGCACCACGGCATCGTCCGCCTCCATCCCGATGGCGGTTGGCGGCCCGATCCGGATCGGGGCTTCGAGGATCCGGGCTTCCCGCAGGAGGACGACCACCCCGCCGTGGGCCTCTCCTGGCACGACGCCGCCGCCCTCGCGGCCTGGCTCGCACGCCGGACGGGGCGCCCCTATCGCCTGCCGAGCGAGGCGGAGTGGGAATACGCCGCCCGCGCCGGAACCCGGACGGCATTCTGGTGGGGCGAGACCATCGGCCCGGCGCAGGCCAACGCCGATTTCCGCGAGGGCCATGCCGGCCTCCCGCCAGCGGGGGTGTTCCGCGGCGGCACATGCCCGGCGCAGGATTTCCCCCCGAACCCGTGGGGATTGCGGCAGACGTCCGGGAATGTCTGGGAATGGTGCGCCGACGGCTTCGCCCAGCGGCTCGACCAGTTGCCTCCCGACGGAACCCCCGCGCCGTCCGTCGAGCCGGGCTGGCGGGTTCTGCGCGGCGGCTCATTCCTGAACGGTCCGTGGAACCTGCGCAACGCCTGCCGGCTCGGCGATCCGGCCGGGTTCCGCCATGTCAGTTTCGGCATGCGCCTGGCCTGCAGCGTGGATCAGGAGGCCACGAGCGTCGGTTCGACGGGGTGACGCCCGCAGGCGCCCTCTCCCCCGGCAAGCGACGCTCCTCGGCCGGCGGCACGGCCTCGCCCCGCCGGCCGCGAGAGGGCGAGGCGTTCATGTTACGGGCGGCATGGCATGCCGCCCGTATCAGCCCAGCTTCGAGGCGATCCAGTCCTTCATCTGCCCCTTCGGCATGGCGCCCACCTTGGTGTCCACCGGCTTGCCGTCCTGGAACAGGATCATGGTGGGGATGCCGCGCACGGCATACTGCGTGGGCGTCACCGGGTTGTCGTCGATGTTGACCTTGGCCACCGTCAGCCGGCCCTGATACTCGGCCGCGATCTCGTCCAGGATGGGCGCCACCATGCGGCAGGGGCCGCACCACTCGGCCCAGAAATCCACCAGCACGGGGCCGGGGGCCTTCAGCACGTCCTGCTCGAAGCTCTCGTCGCTGACGGCTTTGGTGAGCTCGCCCATGGGTCGTGAATCCTCCATTCGACTCGCGTCACAAAGTCGGGCGGCGGGGGCGGCGGGTCAAGCGCCGCCCTTGCGTCATGCGCGAGGGGCATGGGAATCGAGAAGATCGCCCGGAACGGGCATCACCCGCGCGCCATAGGTCCAGACCAGCGCGCAGGCCACCTCCCGGCCCGGGAAGGCCTGGCGCAGCACGGCGCGATAGGCGGCGAGCTGGCGCAGATAGCCGGGCGGAGCGTCCTCGGGCCGGGCGGGCGGGGGGCGGTTGGTCTTGTAGTCCAGCACCAGGATGCGTTCGGGCGTGACCAGCAGCCGGTCCACCACGCCCATGATCAGCCGCCCCCCGACCCGGCCGGCCAGCGGCGCCTCGGCCAGGCTGCCCGGGCCGAAGGCCTCGGCGATGGCGGGATGGGCGAGCACCCCCATGGCCTCGGCCAGGATCTCGGCCTGGGCGGCGGGAGCGAGGCCATGGCCGGGGCGGGCGAGATGGCGGCGCCCGGCCTCCTCGCGCCGCGCCTCGGGCAGTTCGGGCAGGGATTGCAGCAGGGCGTGGATCAGGTTGCCGCGGCGGAAGCGCAGCCCCAGCGGGTCGCCCGGCGCGTGCGGCGGGGCGGGGGCGCCGGTCTCCGCCTCGTCCTCCATGTGCGAGGGGGTGGCGACGCGCCCGCCCTCCGCCTCGGGCGCGGGGGTGCGCGCCCAGCGGGGAAGGCTCGGCGCGGCGACGGCCTCGGCGGGGCCGGCGTCGGCGCGGCGCGGCGCGGCCTGGGGGGTGTCGAGGCAGCGCAGCGTCGGGGCCTCGAAGCCCGCCGCCTCGGCGCCCCAGGCGGTGGGGTCGAAGGGTTCCTCCCGCGCGCCGGCAAGGCGCTCGAAGCCCGCCGTCAGCAGATCATGCCAGCAGCCCGCGGCCTTCCTGCGGCGATACCAGCCACAGAGGATCAGCCTGTCCTCGGCGCGGGTCAGCGCCACATAGAGCAGGCGGTTCTCCTCCTCCCGCTCGCGCCGGGCGCGCTCGGCGTCGGCCGCCTCCAGGGCGGGGGCGGCGAAGCCGGTCTTGCGCGGCGCCCAGAGGGGCAGCCCCTGCTCCGTCCAGCGCCAGCCGCCGGAGGGCGGCGGGGCGGCGGCCGTGTCGGGCAGGATGACGATGGGCGCCTGAAGGCCCTTCGCCCCATGCACCGTCATCACCCGCACCCGGTCGCCGGCGTTCTCCGGCTCGCGCTTCACCTCCGGGGCGGCGGCGCGCAGCCAGTGGAGGAAGTGCTGCAGCGAGGCGGGGTGCGCGCGCTCATGCGCGTGCGCGGCGTTGAGCAGCTCGTCCAGCGGGTCCGCCGCATCGGGGCCGAGGCGCGCGAGCAGCCGCGCCCGCGCCCCGCGCTCGGAGAGCAGCTCGGCGATCAGCGCCGCGGGGGGCAGGTGGTCGGCCCGCGCGGCGAGCTGCGCGAGCAGATCGGCCGCGCGGCCGATCACGCTCTCCTCGCCGCGCCGGGCCATCAGCGCCGCGTGCAGGCTGCCGGGCCGGCCGATGGCCAGGGCCATGAGGTCGTCGTCGTCCAGCCCGAAGACGGGCGACTTCAGCGCGGCGGCGAGCTGGAGGTCGTCCTCCGGCAGCAGGATGGCGTCGAGCGTGGCCAGCACGTCCTGCACCGCGATCTGCTCGACGAGCTGCATGCGGTCCAGCCCGCCCACCGGCACCTGCAGCTCCTTCAGCGCGCGGATGAGCTGCGCGACGAAGGCGTTGCGCCGGCGCACCAGCACCAGGATGTCGCCGGGGCGCACGCGGCGGGGGGTGGCCGGGTCGCCCTCGTGCCGGGCCGGCAGCACCTCCGTCTCG
>JBKBSR010000279.1:0-4460 GCA_046291055.1 Roseococcus sp. | reverse complement strand
CGCCGGCGAGCTGGGCCCTGGCGGCGGCCAGGGCGGCGAGCGCGGCCGCGCCCCCGCCTGGCGCGCCGAGCCCGCCGCTGCCGCCGCCCCTGCCGCCTCCGCCCCGCCGCCGGCCGGGCGCGGGCTGCTCGACCTCAGGATCTGACCCCTCGCATGACAGGAGAACGCCCATGAGCGGCAGCATCGCCTCCGCCACCGCCACGGCGGGATCGGGCGCCGGCAACCGCGCCGGCAGCCGGATCAACGCGGATTTCGACATGTTCCTGAGCCTGCTGACCACGCAGCTCCGCAACCAGGACCCCACCAGGGCCATGGACGCGCAGCAGATGACGCAGCAGCTCGTGCAGTTCGCCGGGGTGGAGCAGCAGATCGCCGCCAATGAGCGGCTGGAGCGGCTGATCGCGCTGCAGGAGGCGGGGCAGCTCACCGCCTCCGCGCCGCTGATCGGGCGCATGGTGGAGGTGGAGAGCGACCGCCTCAGCCTGCAGGGCGGGCAGGCGCGGCTGCGCCTGCCCCCCGCGGCGGCGGCGGGCGAGCGCGCGGTGGTCAGCGTCCTGGATTCGCAGGGGCGCACCCTGCTCTCGCGCGAGGTCGCGCTCGGCGCCGCCGCGCAGGAATGGCGCTGGGACGGGCGCGACGGCGCGGGGCGCGCCCTGCCCGACGGCGCCTATGCGGTGCGCGTGACCGCGACCGGCACGGGCGGGGAGACGCGCGCGCTCGGCTTCTCCGTGATCGGCCGCGCCACGGCGGCCGAGCGGCGCGACGGGCAGGTGCAGCTTCGCCTCGGCGCGCTGGGCGTGGGGTTCGACCGGCTGCGGGGGCTGGCCGAGAGCTGATGCGGGCGGGGCTGGCGCATTAACCCTCCGCTAACCCGACCCCCGGCAAAACCTGCCTGCCCAGGATGGGCCCTCCCCGTGGCGGGGAGGCAGGCCGGGAGTCACAGGACGTGCCCTTCACCACCCCCCGAAGCCGGACGCCGCGATGGGCGCGCTGATCGCGCAGCTTCAGGCGCTGGGCCGGCTGCGCCTCGCCGCGCTCGGCGGGCTTGCGGTGCTGCTGCTGGCCGGGCTCGGCTTCCTCGTTCTGCGCGCGGGCACGCCGCCCATGGCGCTGCTCTATGGCGAGCTCGAGGCGCGGGACGCCGGCGCGGTGGTCGCGGCGCTGGAGCGCCAGCGCGTGCCCTTCCGGCTCGCGGCCGGCGGCACCCAGGTGCTCGTTCCGGCCGAGGATGTGCCCCGCCTGCGCCTGATGCTGGCGCGCGAGGGGCTGCCGGCGGGCGGCTCGCTCGGCTACGAGATCTTCGACCGCGGCGAGGGGCTGACCACCACGCCCTTCCAGCAGGAGATGAACCGGCTGCGCGCGCTGGAGGGGGAGCTGTCGCGCTCCATCCGCGCGCTCGCGGGCGTGCGCGCGGCGCGCGTGCACCTCGTCCTGCCGCGGCGAGAGGCCTTCTCGCGCGAGCGGGGCGAGGCGCAGGCCAGCGTGCTGCTGACCATGCAGGGCGCGCAGCGGCTGGATCGCGAGGGGGTGCAGGCGGTGCTGCACCTCGTCGTCGCCGCGGTGCCGGGGCTCAGGCCCGCGAACGTCTCCATCGTGGACAGCCGGGGCGAGCTGCTGGCGCGCGGCGGCCAGGCGGTGGGCGGGGTGGCGGGCATGGCCACGCGCGAGGAGCTGCGCCGCGGCGAGGAGGCGCGCCTGGCCCGCGCCGTCGAGGAGATGCTCGAGCGCGTGCTCGGCCCCGGCCGCGTGCGCGCCGAGGTGGCGCTCGAGATGGACCATGACCGGGTGGAGACGCGCGAGGAGCGCTTCGACCCCGACAACCAGGTGGCGCGCAGCCAGCACTCGGTCACGGAAACCAGCCGCAGCCAGGAGCCGCAGAACGTCTCGGTGCAGAACAACCTCCCGGGGGCGGAGGCGGGCGGCGGCGCCGGCACGCAGGAGAGCCGCCAGGAGGAGACGACGAACTTCGAGATCGGCCGCACCGTGCGCAGCATCCTGCGCGAGCAGCCGGTGCTGCGCCGCCTCTCGGTCGGCGTGCTGGTGGACGGCGTGACGGAGCGGCGGGAGGGCCAGCCGCCCCAGTTCCGCGAGCGCACGGCCGAGGAGCTGGCGCGCATCGCCGCGCTGGTGCGCAGCGCGGTGGGCTTCAACGAACAGCGCGGCGACCGGGTGGAGGTCGTCTCCATGCGCTTCGCCGAGCCCGAGGCCGCGCAGCCCGAGGCGCCGGGCCTGTTCGGCCTGGGGCTGAGCGAGGCGCTGGTGGCGCGGCTGGCGGAGACGGCGCTGATCGGGCTGCTTGCGCTGCTCGCGCTGTTCCTGGTCGCCCGGCCGGTGGCGCGCCGCCTCTCGCTCAGCCTCGCCCCGGTGGGCGCGCTGGCCGGGGCGGGCGCGGCGGGCGGCGTGATCGCGGGCGCGGCGGACGGCGCGCTGCCCCCGGGCGCGGCGGGCGCGGCCCTGCCGGGCGGGGAGGGCGCGGGCACGCTGCCCGGGCCCGATGCCGGCGAGGCGATGGTCAGCATGGCCTCGGTGCGCGGGCAGATGCGCGCCTCCTCCATCGCGAAGCTCGTGAAGCTGACCGAGGACCACCCGGACGAGGCGCTGCTGGTGCTGCGACGCTGGCTCACCCCGGAGGATGACGCATGAGCGAGCTCTCCGCGCTCAAGGGGCCGCAGAAGGCCGCGATCGTGATGCTGACCCTCGGCGAGGAGCACGCGGCCAAGCTGTTCGCCCGCATGCACGAGGACGAGATACGCGACCTCTCGCACGCCATGGCGCAGCTCGGCACCGTCCCGGCCGAGCTGGTGGAGGCGGTGTGCGAGGAGTTCTCCGCGAACCTCGGCCAGGCGGGCCGGCTCATCGGCTCCTTCGAGACCACCGAGCGGCTGCTGCTCAAGACGCTGCCGAAGGACCGCGTGGCCCAGATCATGGAGGAGATCCGCGGCCCCGCGGGCCGCACCATGTGGGACAAGCTCGGCAACGTCAGCGAGACGGTGCTCGCGAACTACCTCAAGAACGAATACCCGCAGACGGTGGCGGTGGTGCTGACGAAGGTGAAGCCCGACCACGCCGCGCGCGTGCTCGCCCTGCTGCCCGACGGCTTCGCCATGGAGGTGGTGATGCGCATGCTGCGCATGGAGAACGTCCAGAAGGAGGCGCTGGAGGGCGTGGAGCGCACGCTGAAGATGGAGTTCATGTCCAACCTCGCGCGCACGCAGCGCCGCGACGCGCACGAGCTGATGGCCGAGATCTTCAACAGCCTGGACCGCCAGGCCGAGGCGCGCATCATGGGCGCGCTGGAGGAGCGCAACCGCGAGGCGGCCGAGCGCATCCGCAGCCTGATGTTCACCTTCGACGACCTCAAGCGCCTCGACGCCCAGGGCGTGCAGACGCTGCTGCGCGGCGTCGAGAAGGAGCGCCTGACGCTCGCGCTCAAGGGCGCGGGCGAGGAGATGCGCGAGCTCTTCTTCCGCAACATGACAGAGCGCGCGGCGAAGCTGCTGCGCGACGACATCGCCGCCCTCGGTCCCGTGCGGCTGCGCGACGTGGACGAGGCGCAGGCCGCCATCGTGGCCGCCGCGAAGGAGCTTGCGGCGCAGGGTCAGATCCAGCTCTCGGAGGGCAGCAATGACCAGTTCGTCGAGTGAGGAGGCCCCGGCGGCGGCGCCGGAGAGCCCCTTCGAGCCGGTGCAGCTCGGCAGCGGCGCGGCCGCGGGCGCCCCGCCCCCGCCGCGCGAGCTGGATGCGGTCTACGACATCCCCGTGCAGGTCAGCGCGGTGCTGGGCCGCGCCACCCTGCAGGTGAGCCAGCTCCTCAAGCTCGGCCGCGGCGCGGTGGTGGAGCTGGACCGCAAGCTGGGCGAGGCGGTGGACATCTACGTGAACAACCGCCTCGTCGCGCGCGGCGAGGTGGTGATGGTCGAGGACAACCGCCTCGGCGTGACGATGACCGAGATCGTCAAGGCGGACCGCGCGACATGACGCGGCTGCTCATCCTCGGCGCGCTCTCGGGCGAGCTCGGCCAGGCGGCGCGCATCGCCGCCGCGCGCGGCGCCGCGCTCTCCCAGGTGGAGGGCGTCACCTCCGCGCTGGCCGCGCTGCGCGGGGCGGGGGCCGATCTCGTGCTGGCCGACGCCGCGCACGACCTGCCCTGGCTGCTCGAGCGCATGGCCGAGGAGCGCATCGCCACCCCGGTCGTCGCCTGCGGGCGCAGCGCGGACGCCGAAGGGGTGCTGCGCGCCATCCGCGCCGGCGCGCGGGAGTTCCTGCCCCTGCCGCCCGATGCCGAGCTCATCGCGGCCATGCTGCAGGCCGTCTCCGCCGCGCCCGAACGGCCCATCGCGGCCGACCCCGCGAGTGCTGCGCTGATCGCGCGCGCCGAGCAGCTCGCGCGCGCCGACGCCTCGGTGCTCATCACCGGCGAGAGCGGCACCGGCAAGGAGGTGTTCGCCCGCCACATCCAC
>JBKBSR010000278.1:0-4498 GCA_046291055.1 Roseococcus sp. | reverse complement strand
TTCAGCGGCGCGGCCACGGCCTTCGGTGCGGAGCCCAACAGCCAGGTCAGCTTCGTGGATGCCGGTTTCCCCGGCATGCTGCCCGTGATCAACGAGGCGTGCATCGCCCAGGCCGTGCGCACCGGGCTCGGGCTCAACGCCGAGATCCATCTCTGGTCGCGCTTCGACCGCAAGAACTACTTCTACGCGGATCTGCCGCAGGGCTACCAGATCAGCCAGTACGCCCACCCCATCGTGGGCCGGGGCGCGGTGGAGATCACCCTCTCCGACGGCAGCAGCAAGACCATCGGCATCACCCGCCTTCACCTGGAACAGGACGCCGGCAAGTCCCTGCACGACCAGCATCCGTCCAAGAGCTTCATAGACCTGAACCGCTCGGGCGTGGCGCTCATGGAAATCGTGAGCGAGCCCGACATGCGCTCCCCCGAGGAGGCTGGCGCGTACCTGGCCAAGCTGCGGCAGATCATGCGCTACCTCGGCACCTGCGACGGCAACATGGACGAGGGCTCCATGCGCGCCGACGTGAACGTGAGCGTGCGCCGCCCGGGAGAGGGCTACCGCACGCGCTGCGAGGTGAAGAACGTCAACTCGGTCAAGTTCGTCATGCAGGCCGTCGAGGCCGAGGCGCGGCGCCAGATCGAGGTGTGGGAATCGGGCGGCACGGTCGAGCAGGAGACGCGCCTGTTCGACGTGGCGCGCGGCGTGACGCGCTCGATGCGGTCCAAGGAGGACGCGCACGACTACCGCTACTTCCCCGACCCCGACCTGCCGCCGCTGGTGCTGGAGCAGAGCTGGGTGGACCAGCTCAGGGCCACGCTGCCCGAACTGCCCGACCAGCGCCGGGCGCGCTACATCGCCATGGGCCTTACCCCCTATGACGCCCATGTGCTGACCATCGAGCGCGAGACGGCGGCCTTCTTCGAGGAGGTGGCGCGCGGGCGCGACGCAAAGCTCGCGGCCAACTGGGTGACGGGCGAGTATTTCGCCGCGCTGAACCGCCTCAAGCGCAGCGTCACCGACAGCCCGGTGAGTGCCAAGCATCTGGGCGAGCTGCTCGACCTGATCACCGACGGCACGCTCTCGGGCAAACTCGCCAAGGAGGTGTTCGAGGCGATGCTGGAGGCCGACGAGCCGCCCGGCGCCATCGTCGAGAAGCGGGGCCTGCGCCAGGTGACCGACGCCGGCGCCATCGAGGCGGCGGTGGAGGCGGTGCTGGCCGCCAACGCCGACAAGGTGGCGGAATACCGCGCCGGCAAGGACAAGCTGTTCGGCTTCTTCGTGGGCCAGACCATGAAGGCCATGGCAGGCAAGGGCAACCCCGCGCTGGTCAACGAGGTGCTGAAGGCGAAGCTCGGCTGATCACTCGCGCCGGGCGCTGTTCACGTCCGCGCGCAGGGTGAGCAGGTAGGAGACGATCATCAGCGCCATCCAGGCGAAGCAGAGCAGGTCGAAGATCGCGAAGCCGAACAGCAGAGGCGCCTGGATGGCGGCATTGCTCATCACGGCCACCGCACCCGCGACGATGACGAGGCCCGCGCGGATTTCCGTGGTGCCGATCGCGCCCACCGAGAGGTCGAACACGCCGGTGACAGCAAGCCGCGCCAGCGCGAGGTTCGCCAACATGTAGTAGAGGGCGAGCAGGATGAAGGGCACCGGCGCCCAGACGAGGCCCGAGACGGCATAGCCGGTGGCGAAGAGGAAGTAGCTCAGCGTGTCCAGCCCGTTGTCGAGCAGGAAGCCCATGGCGGGCCGCTCGATGCCGCGATGCCGTGCGAGCCGCCCGTCGAGCGAATCCCCGAGCCAGTTCAGGACCAGCCCCAGGCAGGCCAGCAGCAGGAACCCCCGGTGATCGAGCGCGAAGGCGAAGCCGAGCCCGGCGAAGCCCGCGCCCAGCACGCCCAGCGCCGAGAGCCGGTCGGGCGTCACCCAGGCTGGCAGGCGCGGGGTGAGGGCGTCGAGCACGGCCGCCTCGGGCCCGGCGAGCAGGCCCTTGTTGCGGCGGATGGTGGTCATCGCCGCGGCAGCACCTCGCCGATGGCGGCCAGCGCCTGGTCCAGCTCCTCTTCCCGGTGGGCGGCGGAGATGAAGAAACGCAGCCGCGCCGCCCCCTCGGGTACGCCGGGCTGGACCACGGGAAAGGCCAGCACGCCCCGTGCTTCCAGCGCCTCGGCCGCCTGCAGCGTGGCCAGATCCGTCCCGATGATGGCGGGCAGGATGGCCACGCCCCAGGCGGTGCCCATCTCTGCCCCGGCGCGGCGCAGCCCCTCGTGGAAGCGGCTGCTCAACGCCTGCAGCCGCGCCACGCGCTCGGCCTCGCGGCGCATGATCCGCAGCGCGGCGAGGCTCGCGGCCGCCGTCGGCGCGGGCATGCCCACCGAATAGACGAGGCCGGGAGCGCGGGCGCGCAGGATGTCGATCAGCGCGCGCGAGCCGCAGACATAGCCCCCGCAGCTCACCAGGGCCTTGGAGAGGGTGCCGAACCAGATGTCCACCCGGGCGGGATCGATCCCCGCATGCTCGTGGCTGCCGCGCCCCGTGTGGCCGAGCGTGCCCAGCGCATGGGCCTCGTCAACCATCAGCCAGGCGCCGTAGCGCTCCTTGATGCGCAGCAGCGCCTCCAGCGGCGCGCCGTCGCCGTCCATTGAGAACAGGCCCTCGGTGACGATGAGCACATGGCCGTGCTCGTGCCGGCTGCGCGCCAGCATGCGCTCGAGATGGTCGAGGTCGTTGTGGCGGAAGGCCCGGCGGTGGCAGCGCACGGCGGCCGCGCCCACCACGGCGCAGTTGTGCATCAGCGCATCGTGCAGGATCAGATCCCCGGGGCCGAGGATCGCATGGAACAGCGAGGCGGGCGTGGCGTGGCCGCTGACGAAGAGCAGCCCCGCCTCGGCGGCGTAGGTCTCGGCCAGCGCCGCCTCCAGCGCGGCGTGCACCTCGCGCTCGCCCGAGGTGAGGCGGCTGCCGGAGACGGTGGTGCCGAGGCGCTCCGCCGCCTCCTGATGGGCGGCCAGCACCTCCGGGTGGCCGTTGAGGCCGAGATAGTCGTAGCTCGTGAAGTTCAGAAGCGCCCGGCCGTCGAGGCGGGTGTGCGGCCCTGCGCGCCCCTCGTGCCGGCGGTAGTAGGGATCGCGCAGCCCCGCGAGTCGTGTCAGCGCCCGGCCGCGGGTGATCTCGAGATGGGCGGGATGCTCGGCGAAGGAGGGGCTGGGGCGGGCGGGGGCAAGCTGCGCGGCTCGCAGCCGCTCGCGCCGGCGCTCGGCGCCGGTCGGCGGTGTCGGGTGGGGGGCGCCGGGCAGGGGCGCTTCCCCACTGGCGCCCGCATCCGGCCCCGCTCCGCCCTCGATGCCGCCTCTCGCCCTGTCCTCCATCGCGTCCTGGCCTGCCCTCTGGGTCGCGTGCGATTGCCGGGCTCAGGCCTTCCCGGCCCGATCCGCCCCGGGATGGGATGCCAGCATGCGGCTGACCAGTTCCTGAACAGAACGGCCGCCGCCCAGCGCCAGCATCGGCAACTCGAGGCCTGTGCGCTTTTCCAGCATCAGCCGCAGTTCGAGCGCCATGAGCGAGTCGAGCCCCACGTCGATCAGCGGCCGATCAGGGTCCACGTCCTCCACGGGCAGGCGAAGGATTCGCGCCACCTCCTCGCGCACCACCTCCGCGAGGCGGCGTTGCGCCTCCTCGCGCGGGAGCTTCGCGATGTCGAGCGCGTCCTCGTCCGCCGCGCCCATGCGCTGCGCGCCAGGGCCGAAGACCTGGCTGAAATAGGGCGCGTGCAGGGTGGCGAGCTTCGCCGCCGAGGGGGACCAGCGCAGCACCGAATAGCTGCTGATGGCGGGAGCGGCGCGCGGGGCGGCGAGCAGCGCGCCCAGATGCTCGAGCGCCTCGCGCGCCGGCACCCCTGCCACGCCGGTCGAGGCGCGCAGCCGCTCGCCCAGCCCCTGGGTCCGCGCGATCACCCCCACATCCGAGATCGCCCCCCAGCAGACGGCGAGCGCAGGCACGCCGCGCGCGCGCAGTTCGAGCACGGCCCCTTCCAGATAGGCGTTGGCCGCCACATAGGCCGCCTGGCCCGGGCTGCCGACAAGGGTGGTGGTCGAGGAATAGGCCACGAGGTAGTCCAGCCCATGCCCCTCGGTGGCGGCGGCGAGCGCGCGCATGCCGTCCACCTTCGGCGCCAGCACGCTGTGCAGGCGCTCGGGGGTGAGGCCGATGATCATGCCATCGTCCAGCACCATGGCGCTGTGGATGACGCCCGCGATGGCGCCGTGCTCCTTCCGCCAGCGGGCGACGGCGGCGATCACCTCCTCAGTGACGGTGACGTCGAGCCGCTCGGCCAGAATGCGGCAGCCGCGCGCCTCGGCCGCCTGCACCCGCGCCGCCGCCTCGGGCGCGATCTCGCCACGTCGCGAGGCGACGATCACGGTGCGCGCCCCCCGCTCGGCCAGCCAGAGCGCGGTGGCGAGGCCGAAGCCGCCGGTGCCGCCCAGCACCACATGCGCCC
>JBKBSR010000277.1:0-4515 GCA_046291055.1 Roseococcus sp. | reverse complement strand
GCCCGGGCGCGCCCTTCCACGTCACCGCCAGCGACTGGCACAGCGAGGTGCTGCTGCCCGCCGCCTGGCTGCCCGATCTCGCGCCGCTCGGCCCCGGCTTGGCGCTGGTCTCGCTCGGCTTCGGCCAGCGGGACTTCTTCATGGCCGAGCGCCCGGGCTTGGCCGAGGCGCTGGCCGCCCTCGCCCCCGGGCCGGCGGTGATCCGGGCCCGCTTCCTCGACGCGCCGCCCCGCGCCGGGGGCGAGCTGGAGGTGGCGCCGCTGCGCGGAGGGCGCGAGGGGCTGGTGCGCTTCCTGGCCGCCTCCTTCGCCCGCGACGCGGCGGGGCGCCTGCCGCCGCCGCTGCTCTCGCTGCCGCCCGCGCGGCACTTCCTGGCGGCGGCGCGGCGCTATTCCCTGGCCTACACCTGCAACACCTGGACGGCCGAGGCGCTGGCCGCGGCGGGGCTGCCGGTGGCGGTGGCGGGCACGGTCTCGCGCGGCCAGGTGATGGCGCAGGCGCGCGCCCTCTCCTGCCCCGACGCCTTGCCGCCCGCCGCGCACCCCTCATCCGCCCCGCATGCGCGGGCGCACGGGTAGCCCCCTTGGCGGGCTTGGCCTAACATCGCGCGACGATCACTGAGCGAAGCGGATACGTGATGAACCAGGTGGCCCCCATCGGCGACGTGCAGCCGACCAGCGCGATCAGCATGCCCGACAGGACGGTGAACGCGCGCGAGGTCTTCGGCGTGGACATCGACATGCAGGTGCCCGCCTTCTCCATCCGCACCGAGCACGTGCCCGAGCTCGACCCCGCCTACCGCTTCGACCGCGAGACCACCCTCGCCATCCTCGCGGGCTTCGCGCACAACCGCCGCGTGATGGTCCAGGGCTATCACGGCACCGGCAAGTCCACGCACATCGAGCAGGTGGCCGCGCGCCTCAACTGGCCCTGCATCCGCGTGAACCTCGACAGCCACATCAGCCGCATCGACCTCATCGGCAAGGACGCGATCGTGCTGAAGGACGGCAAGCAGGTGACCGAGTTCCGCGAGGGCATCCTGCCCTGGGCGCTGCAGCACCCCTGCGCCCTGGTGTTCGACGAATACGACGCCGGCCGGCCGGACGTGATGTTCGTGATCCAGCGCGTGCTGGAGGTGGAGGGCAAGCTGACGCTGCTCGACCAGAACCGCGTCATCCGCCCGCACCCGATGTTCCGCCTCTTCGCCACCGCGAACACCGTGGGCCTGGGCGACACGACGGGCCTCTATCACGGCACGCAGCAGATCAACCAGGGCCAGATGGACCGCTGGAACATCGTCTGCACGCTGAACTACCTGCCGCACGCGCAGGAGGTGGACATCGTGCTCGCCAAGCTCGGCGCGACCAACGACCCGAAGATGCGCAAGCAGGTGGAGGCGATGGTCGCGCTGGCCGACCTCACCCGCGCGGGCTTCATGGCGGGCGACATCAGCACCGTCATGTCGCCGCGCACCGTGATCACCTGGGCGGACAACGCGCGCATCTTCGGCGATGTGGGCTTCGCCTTCCGCCTCACCTTCCTCAACAAGTGCGACGAGGCCGAGCGCGCGACGGTGGCCGAATACTACCAGCGCTGCTTCAACGAGGAGATCGCGACGGGGCTTTACAAGAAGGCGGGGTGACCGCCTTCGCGCGCGGGGCTTCCGGCGGCGCCTCCCGCGCCGGGCGCTCCTGACGGTCCGGGAGGCGGACAGCAACGCGAGGGCCGCGCCCGCGACATGTCGAAGCCCGACCTCACCCGCCAGGAAGAGTTCAAGCGCGCCACCGCCGGCGCGGTGCGCGCCATCGCGCAGCAGGGGGCGGAGGTGCAGGTGGCCTTCCAGCCCGGCCCCGCCGGCGTGGCGGGCAAGCGCGCGCGCCTGCCGCTGCCCACCCGCTCGCTCCCGCCGGCCGAGATGGCGCGGCTGCGCGGCGCGGCGGACGCCGTCGCGCTGAAGCTGCGCCACCACGACGAAGCGACCCACGCCGCCCGGGCGCCCGCCCGCAAGGAGGCGCGCGAGGTGTTCGACGCGCTCGAGGAGGTGCGCGTGCAGGCCGTGGGCGCGCGCCACATGGCGGGCGTGGCCGCCAACCTCCGCGCCCGCCTCGCCGAGGAGTGCGAGGCCGAGGGCTTCGACCGCATGACGCGGAAGGAGCAGCTTCCGCTGCACGCGGCGCTGGCGCTGATGGCGCGCGAGAAGATCACCGGCGAGCCCCCGCCGCCCGCCGCCCAGCGCGTGCTGGAGCTGTGGCGCGGCCATCTCGACGAGAAGGCCAGCGCGGCGATGGAGGAACTCGCCGCCGCCACCGAGGACCAGGACGCCTTCGCCCGCGCCGCGCGCAAGCTGCTCGCCGCCATGGACCTCGCCGAGGCCGAGCTCGACTCCGAGGCCGAGGACGACCAGCAAGGCGACGAGGGCGCCGAGGAGGCGAGCCAGCAGGACCAGGCCTCGCCCGGCGAGGCGCAGTCCATGGACCAGGAATCCATGCAGGGCGCCGAGCCCGAGACCATGGAGGGCGACGCCGCCGAGGAGGATGCCCAGGACTCCGAGGAGGAGGGCGCCGCCGCCGAGGGCGACGAGAAGCCCGGCGGCCCCCAGGCCCGGCGCGAACCGCCGCAGGTCGAGGACGGCTCGCGCTACCGCGCCTTCACCACCCAGTTCGACGAGGTGGTGGAGGCCGAGGATCTCTGCGACCCCGACGAGCTGACGCGGCTGCGCCAGCAGCTCGACCAGCAGCTCCAGCACCTGCAGGGCGTGGTCTCCAAGCTTGCCAACCGGCTGCAGCGGCGGCTGATGGCGCAGCAGCAGCGCGCCTGGGAGTTCGACCTGGAGGAGGGGCTGCTCGACGTCGCGCGCCTCGCGCGCGTGGTGGCCAACCCCACCCACTCGCTCTCCTACAAGCGCGAGCGCGACGCCGACTTCCGCGACACGGTGGTGACGCTGCTGATCGACAACTCCGGCTCCATGCGCGGCCGGCCCATCACGGTGGCCGCCATGTGCGCCGACATCCTGGCGCGCACGCTGGAGCGCTGCGCGGTGAAGGTGGAGATCCTGGGCTTCACCACCCGGGCCTGGAAGGGCGGCCAGAGCCGCGAGCGCTGGGTGCAGGAAGGCAAGCCGCGCAACCCGGGGCGCCTGAACGACCTGCGCCACATCATCTACAAGGCGGCGGACGCACCCTGGCGCCGCGCACGCCGGTCCATGGGGCTGATGCTGCGCGAGGGGCTGCTGAAGGAGAACATCGACGGCGAGGCGCTGAACTGGGCCTATCGCCGGCTGCTGGCGCGCAGCGAGCACCGGCGCATCCTGATGGTGATCAGCGACGGCGCGCCGGTGGACGATTCCACCCTCTCGGTGAACCCCGGCAACTATCTGGAGCGCCATCTGCGCGAGGTGATCAAGGAGATCGAGACGCGCCAGCAGGTGGAGCTGATCGCCATCGGCATCGGCCATGACGTGACGCGCTACTACCGCCGCGCCGTCACCATCGTGGACGCCGAGGAGCTGGGCGGCACCATGATGAAGAAGCTGACCGAGCTGTTCGACGAGGACGCCGCCGAGGCGTGGCACCGGGCCGCCGCCGAGCGCGCGCCGGCCATTCTCTGACGCGCGTGCGGCGCGCCGCTGCGCGGGTCGGCCAATTCGGGCCGCTCTGACACGCCGACCATGCCCGCCGCGCGCCGTGCCCTTCTGCTGGGGCTGCTCGCCGCGCCCGCCCTGGCGCGGGCCGTCATCGGCCCCTTCCCCCTGCCCGCCCCGGCGCGGTCCGGGCTGCGGCCGCTGGGCGGGCTGGCGCTCGACACCTCGCTCTGGGGCTTCGGCGGCTTCTCCGGCCTGCACCTCGCGCCGGACCTCACCCTCTCGGCCGTCAGCGACCGCGGGCGCTGGTGGCAGGCGCGGCTGCGCCTGGACGCCGAGGGGCGCCCCCTGGCGCTGGAGGATCCCCGCCACGGCCCGCTGCGCGGGGCGAACGGCCAGGCGCTGAGCGGCCGCGCCGGCGACGCCGAGGCTCTGGCGCGCCTCGAGCAGGGCGGCTGGCTCATCGCCTTCGAGCGGCAGCACCGCATCCAGCACCATGCGCGGCTCGACGCGCCCGGGGCCGCCTTTCCCGCCCCGCCCGGCCTCGCCGCCGCCCCGGACAATGGCGGGCTGGAGGCGCTGACGCAGCTCGCCGACGGGCGGCTCCTCGCCATCGCCGAATCCCTGCCGCCGGGCGGCGAGGGCGCGCTGCGCGCCGCCTGGCTCGCCCGGCTGGAGGCGGGCCGGCCGCGCTGGACGCCCGCCGCCTATCGCCCCGAGCCCGACATGGAGCCCACCGGCGCGGCCGGCCTGCCCGATGGCGGTGCGCTGGTGCTGGAGCGGCGCTACGCCCTGTTCTCCGGCTTCCGCTGCCGCCTCGCGCGGCTGCCCGCCGCCGCGCTCTCCGCCGAGGCCCCGCTCGCCGGCGAGACGCTGCTCTCCCTGCCCGAGGACGCCCCGGCCGAGAACTGGGAGGGGGCGAGAATGTCGGCTGC